>QYQG01000074.1 GCA_007280375.1 Betaproteobacteria bacterium | reverse complement strand
CGCCACGGCTGGCGGTGAAGAGTTCGTTGCGCGTCGGGTCATACACCACCGCGTGTTGCAGGATGCCCTTGTGGCGCAGGGCGATGGACACCGCGTATTGGGGAAACCCATGCAGGAAGTTGGTCGTACCATCGAGCGGGTCGATGATCCATTGATAGTCCGCTGCGGCGCCGGTCGTCACGCCGGACTCCTCGGCTAAGATGCCGTGCCGGGGATAGGCGGTGAGTAGGGTGTCGATGATGGCCTCTTCGGCCTTCTGATCGACCTCGCTGACATAGTCGTTGTCTTTTTTGGTGCGGACGACTAGACGATCGAGGTCCATACTACCGCGTGTGATAATGGCGCCTGCGCGCCGTGCGGCCTTGACCGCAGTGTTGAGCATCGGATGCATAATGGTGTAAAGAGCAAGTAGAGAATGGCGCTATTCTACCGCGCATGACGATGAATGAGGGGATGATGATGCAGGAAACCTTGGCGCGGGTGCGCATTGTGTTGGTTGAGACCAGTCATCCGGGCAATCTGGGGGCCGTGGCACGGGCGATGAAGACCATGGGATTGCGCGATTTGGTCTTGGTCAACCCGCGCTGCGCGGTCGATGCCGAGGCGCTGGCGCGGGCCTCGAACGCGGCCGAGGTGCTGACCGGCGCGCGCATCGTGTCGTCTTTGGCGGAGGCCTTGGCCGATACGGTGTTATCACTCGCCTGTACCTCGCGCCGCCGCGATCTGCCGCATCCGGCCTATACCCCACGCCAAGCCGCGCCACGGCTGTTGGCGCAGACCGTGCAGGGGCCGGTGGCCATCGTCTTTGGCTCGGAGACCTATGGCTTGTCGAATGAGCAGCTCGCCCTCTGCCGCTGGCTATTGAATATCCCGACCAACCCGGATTACGCCTCGCTCAACCTCGGGGCGGCGGTGCAAGTGGTGGCCTATGAGTTGCGCACCACCTTGGCCGATCACGCCTTGGTCTTGCCCGAGTTTGCGGCGGCGACCCATGCGGAGATTGAAGGGGTGTTGGGCGCATTGACTGAGGTGTTGACCGAGCGTGGGTTTTATAACCCGGAGCGGCCGCAGCGTTTGTTGCCTAAGTTGCGGCGGTTTTTTGCACGGGCGGGTCTGGAAAAAGAGGAGGTCGCGATCTGGCGCGGCATCTTGGCCAACATGCGCCAGCCTGCGCGTAAAGATTGACTAGCTTAGTCGGGTATTGCATACTTAGTTGTCTCTAAATCGATGGTTTTTCCCCATGTTTAAGCATTTGTTTTGGCGTTTACGCGAAGATATTGGCGTTGTGTTTGACCGTGATCCGGCCGCCCGCACGGTCTTTGAGGTGCTGACGACCTATCCCGGGCTGCACGCCATCCTTGTGCATCGGGTGACGCATCGTCTGTGGGGGTGGGGTTTGAAGTGGCTGGCGCGTTTCTTGGCGCATTTGGGGCGTTGGTTGACCGGGGTCGAGATCCATCCGGGCGCGACCTTGGGACGGCGGGTGTTTATCGACCACGGCATGGGCGTGGTGATCGGCGAGACGGCCGAGATCGGTGACGATTGCACGCTCTATCACGGCGTAACCTTGGGCGGCACTTCGTGGCAAAAGGGTAAGCGGCATCCCACATTGGGCAAGGGCGTGATCATCGGCGCGGGGGCGAAGGTCTTAGGCCCGATCACCCTAGGCGCGGGGGCCAAGGTCGGCTCGAACGCCGTCGTGGTCAAGGATGTGCCGGCCGGAGCGACGGCGGTGGGTATCCCGGCGCGCATCCTCGATGAACAGCCGCTGCCGCAGGGGGCTACGGCGACGCCGTTCTCGGCCTATGCCGTCAGCGCGGATATGAACGATCCCATGGTTAAGGCGGTGCACGGTCTGATTAATCACAGCGTCAGCGCGGATGAGCGCATCAACTGGATCATGGCGGAACTCGTGCGTCTGGGCGGTTCCCCGGAGGCGCAGCAGGAGATCGCCGATCGCTTTGATCCGGAGTATCTGAACCGCATTGTGGACTGAACGGCCCCTTAAATAATAGTTGATAAAAACAATCGGGTATTGTAGAGTGACGGTACGGTTTGGTGCTTAAGGAGCGTCACGATGCGATTAACGACTAAAGGTAGATTTGCGGTTACGGCGATGGTCGATCTCGGCCTGCGCCATACGGCGGGGCCGGTGACGCTGGCGGGGATTAGCGAGCGGCAGGATATTTCGCTGTCGTATTTGGAGCAGTTGTTTGGACGGCTGCGTCGGCAGGAGATCGTCGAGAGCGTGCGTGGGCCAGGCGGGGGCTATTGCCTCGCCAAGGCGATGATCCATATCTCGGTCGCGGATATTATCCGTGCGGTCGATGAAGAGGTGGATGCTACGCAGTGCGGTGGCCTCGGCAATTGTCACGATGGTCAGGAGTGCATGACGCATGACCTGTGGACAGGGCTTAATAATCATATTTATCAGTATCTTGAGTCTGTCACCTTGGCGCAATTGGTCGAGGGGCATCAGAACAAGGGCAAGGTGGCTCATAGCCACGGCGCGCGCGATGTGGGTCGGGCGCAGTTATCAGTGGCGTGATATCGGTTGCGTGATGGGATGTGTGTTTAAAGAAATGGAATGCGTGTGAAGACTCCGATTTATCTTGATTACTCTGCGACGACGCCGGTGGATCCGCGCGTGGCCGAAAAGATGATGCACTATCTGACCGAAGATTTCGGCAATCCGGCCTCGCGTTCGCACAGCTTTGGCTGGGCGGCCGATGCGGCGGTGGAGACGGCACGCGAGCAGGTCGCGGCCTTGATTAACGCCGACCCGAAAGAGATCGTCTGGACCTCCGGCGCGACCGAATCGAACAACCTCGCCATCAAGGGCGCGGCGCATTTTTATAGCGGCAAGGGTAAGCACCTGATCACCGTTAAGACCGAGCACAAGGCGGTGCTGGACACCTGTCGCGAACTGGAGCGGCAAGGCTTTGAGGTGACTTATTTGCCGGTGCAAGAGAACGGCCTGCTCGACCTTGAGGTGTTCAAGGCGGCGATCCGCCCCGACACGATCTTGATGAGTGTGATGTTCGTCAACAACGAGACCGGCGTGATCCAAGACATCGCCGCGATCGGCGAGATCTGCCGCGCCAAGGGTATCTTGCTGCATGTCGATTCGGCGCAGGCGGCCGGCAAGGTGGAGATCGACCTCGCTAAATTGAAGGTTGATCTGATGAGCTTCTCGGCGCACAAGGTCTATGGTCCGAAAGGCATCGGCGCCTTGTATGTACGGCGCAAGCCGCGTGTGCGCCTAGAGGCGCAGATGCACGGCGGCGGTCACGAGCGTGGCATGCGTTCGGGGACGCTGGCGACGCACCAGATCGTCGGCATGGGCGAGGCCTTCCGCATCGCCAAGGCCGAGATGGGGACCGAGAACGAGCGCATCCGCATGTTGCGCGACCGTTTGCTGCACGGCATGATGGACATGGAAGAGGTGCATATCAATGGTGACATGGAGCATCGCATCGCCGGCAATATCAACCTCAGCTTTAACTTTGTCGAGGGCGAGTCGCTGATCATGGCGATCAAAGACCTCGCCGTGTCGTCGGGTTCGGCCTGTACCTCCGCCTCGTTGGAGCCGTCTTATGTGTTGAAGGCCTTGGGCCGTGACGACGAACTGGCGCATAGTTCCATCCGTTTTACGATCGGGCGTTTTAGCACCGAGGAAGAGATCGATTACGCGATTGCCTTGTTGCACACCAAGATAGGCAAGTTGCGTGATATGTCACCGTTGTGGGAGATGTTTAAAGACGGCATCGACCTCAAGTCTGTGCAATGGTCTGCACACTAAGTTAGGAGAATAAAAATGGCATACAGCGAAAAGGTCATCGACCACTACGAAAATCCCCGCAATGTGGGCGCGTTTAGCAAGGATGAGGGCGGTATCGGCACCGGTATGGTCGGCGCACCGGCCTGCGGCGATGTGATGAAGTTGCAGATCCGCGTCAATGCGGACGGCATCATCGAAGATGCCAAGTTCAAGACCTATGGCTGCGGTTCAGCGATTGCGTCGTCGTCTTTGGTGACGGAATGGGTCAAGGGCAAGACCTTGGATGAGGCGATGAACTTGAAGAACACCGTGATCGCCGAAGAGCTGGCCTTGCCGCCGGTGAAGATCCACTGCTCGATCTTGGCTGAGGACGCGATCAAGGCAGCGGTAGCCGATTACAAGCAAAAACACGCGACGGGCAACGCGGAATACAGTGCCTGTAACGCCAACAAAGGGGCGTGTTGATGGGCGCGGCAACCTGTGCCGTGCCCGAAGGTACGGTCATCCCCGAGCGCACCTTGGACGATGCGGCCTTGGCGGTCGCAACGCTCACCGTCAGCGAACGGGCGGCGACGCACATCAAAAACTTCATCACCAAGCGTGGCAAAGGTCTGGGCATTCGTCTTGGCGTACGCACCTCGGGCTGCACTGGAATGGCCTATACCCTAGAGTTCGCTGATGCGGCCGTTGACGGCGACCTGAGCTTTGAGAACCTTGGTGTGACGGTCTTCGTGGATCCCAAGAGCATGGCTTTTCTCGACGGCACCCAGTTGGATTTTGTACGCGAGGGCCTGAACGAGGGCTTCAAGTTTAACAACCCCAATGTGAAGAACGAGTGCGGCTGCGGCGAATCGTTTAATGTCTAACTAAAGCGGCGCGTTGTGGATTATTTCGCGCTCTTTGGTCTCGTGCCGCATTTTGTCTTGGATCGTGTGGCCTTGGATGCCGCTTTCCGAGCCATGCAGGCCGAGGTCCATCCCGATAAGTTTGCCAGTGCCGATGCCGCCGTTCAACGGCAGGCGATGGAACGGGCGACCTTGGTCAACGCGGCGTATCAGACCTTGAAGTCTCCCGTCGCACGCGGCCGTTATCTGTTGCAACAGCAGGGTATCGAGGCCTTTGATCCGGCCAATACGCAGATGTCATCGGCGTTTTTGATGCAACAGATCGCGTGGCGCGAACAGTTGGAGACGGCCCAAGAACGGGCAGATGCAGCGGCACTAGACCATTTGGAGGCCGAGATCGCCGTCGCCGCGCAACAGCATGAGGCCCGCCTTGCCGCGTTACTCGATGAGCGCCATGATCACCTTCACGCCACCGAAACCCTGCGTGAACTGCGTTTCATCGAGAAACTCGCGGAAGAGATTCATGCTGCCTTTGATACCTTGGACGGTTAAAATGCCGTCCTTCGCTTTCTGATCTTTTGACCATGGCCCTCTTACAACTCTCCGAACCCGGCATGTCCACCGCACCGCATCAGCATAGACTGGCGGTGGGGATAGACTTGGGCACGACCAACTCCCTCGTGGCGACGGTGCGTAACGGTCTCTCGGTGGTCTTGAACGATGTCCACGGCCACGCCCTGTTGCCCTCAGTGGTGCGTTATCTGGACGCTGAGGGTCGTAGCGAGGTGGGTTATAGCGCCTTGGATAAAGCCAGCGTGGACCCACACAACACGCTCATCTCGGCGAAACGCTTTATGGGCCGAGGCCTAAAAGACCTGCCGGATCTGGCTATGTTGCCCTATCACTTTGTCGATGCGCCGGGCATGGTGCAGGTGCGCACGGTGGCCGGGGCTAAGTCGCCGGTGGAGATTTCCGCCGAGATCTTGAAGGTCTTGCGCGCCCGCGCTGAGGCCTCCTTGGGCGGTGAACTGGTGGGTGCGGTCATCACCGTGCCGGCCTATTTTGATGACGCGCAGCGGCAGGCGACCAAGGATGCGGCACGGCTGGCCGGCCTCACCGTGTTGCGCCTGTTGAATGAACCGACCGCAGCGGCGATTGCCTACGGGCTGGATAACGCATCAGAAGGCGTGTTCGCAGTCTATGACCTAGGCGGCGGTACCTTTGACATCTCCATCTTGCGCCTCTCGCGTGGGGTATTTGAGGTCTTGGCGACTAACGGCGATTCGGCCTTGGGCGGCGACGATTTTGATCGGCGCATCTATTGCTGGATGTTGGAACAGGCCGCTATCTCGGTGCTGTCCGATCACGATAAACAACTCTTGCTGGCGCGTGCTCGCGAGGCGAAAGAGGCGCTCACCGATCATCCTAGCGCGCACCTCTCGGCCATGCTCTCCAGCGGCCAGTTTGTTGACCTGACCTTGACCGAGGCGGTGTTTACGCCCTTGATCGAAAGCCTAGTGGGCAAGACCTTGGCACCGACCAAGAAGGCCTTGCGCGATGCTGGTTTGAAAGCGGCGGATATCCAAGGCGTGGTGATGGTCGGCGGCTCGACACGGATGCCGCGCATCCAAGCGGCGGTGGGCGAGTTCTTCGGTCAGACGCCGTTGACCAACCTCGACCCCGACAAGGTCGTGGCCTTGGGTGCGGCGATCCAGGCCAACCTCTTGGCGGGCAATCGTGCCGAGGCCGATATGCTGTTGCTCGATGTCGTGCCGCTGTCTCTGGGGCTAGAGACGATGGGCGGTCTGGCGGAGAAGATTGTCCCGCGCAACACGACCATCCCCTGCGCGCAGGCGCAGGAGTTCACGACCTATAAAGACGGCCAGACGGCGATGAACCTGCATGTGGTGCAGGGTGAGCGCGAGCGGGTCGCCGATTGTCGTTCGCTGGCGCAGTTTGTCCTGCGCGGTATCCCGCCTATGGTGGCTGGTGCGGCGCGGATTCGCGTCACTTTTCAGGTCGATGCCGATGGCCTGCTGGCGGTGACGGCGCGGGAGACGCGCACCGGCGTAGAGGCGCATATCGAGGTCAAGCCGTCGTATGGCCTGCACGATGCCGAGATCGCCCGCATGTTAAAGGAATCGAACGCCAACGCCTTGGCCGATGTCGCAGCGCGGCAGTTGAGCGAGCTGAAGGTCGATGCCGAGCGGCTGCGGGATGCGAGTGTGATCGCCGTGCATGCGGATGGCGCCTTGTTGTCTGCCGCCGAGCAGACCACGATCTTGGCCCTTGCAGAGGCCTTGGCCGTTGCCTTGCAAGGCGACGATGCGGCGCTGATCAAACGCGCCAACGAGGCCTTAAATCGGGGCACCGCCGAGTTTGCTGCGCTGCGTATGGATGCCAGTGTTAGGCGTGCCCTGACCGGGCATAGACTAGAAGATTTATAATGCCTTCGATCGTTTCTGAAATACAAATTGCCGCGTGGCGGAACCGCCTTGAGCGACATGCGGTGTATGCTGATCTAAACGATCTTCATGCCTTGCGTATCTTTATGCAGCACCATGTGTGGTCGGTTTGGGACTTTATGTCGCTGATTAAATATCTGCAACATGCCGTAGCCCCTGCGGTGTGGCCTTGGCGTCCGGGCAGGGATGCTAGCGTGCAACGATTTATTAACGAGTTAGTACTCGAAGAAGAGAGCGATGCGGCTCCGCCGCAGTGGGGAGCCGGATTCTCCAGCCATTTTAATGTGTATCTTGGTGCGATGCGTGAGGTCGGTGCGGATACGACGGCGATTGAGCGTTTTGTTTCTATGGCGACAGAAGAGGGGATCGCGGTGGCCTTAGCCAGTGGTTTAGCTCCTGACGCATCGCGCAACTTTACGGCGACCACTTTCTCTTTCATCGACGCTAACAAACCGCATGAGGTCGCGGCAGCATTGGCATTGGGGCGAGAGCATGTGATTCCGATTATGTTTCGCTCTTTGCTCGCGCGCATAGGGATTAGTGAAGCACAGGCACCCATTTTTCATTTTTACCTCAATCGGCACATCCACTTAGATGAGGATTTTCATGCCCCGTTGTCGTTGCGTTTGCTCGAGAGCCTGTGTGATGACGACCCCGTTAAGATCGCAGAGGCATGTATAGCCGCTGAGGTAGCCATCTCAGCGCGTGAGCGTTTTTGGGATGGTGTTCAAACCGCATTGCATTAGCGCAAGGAAAAACTATGTCACAACTCATTGTCTTACCGCATGTCGAGCTCTGCCCTGAGGGCGCGCTCATCGATAACGCCCCCGAGGGCGCAACCGTCTGCGAGGTCTTGCTCGCCAACGGCATCGCTATCGAACACGCCTGCGAGATGTCCTGCGCTTGCACCACCTGTCATGTCGTGGTGCGTGAGGGTTTGGCCAGTCTTGCCGAGGCGACCGAGTTGGAAGAGGATATGCTCGATAAGGCCTGGGGCTTGGAACCAAACTCGCGTCTGTCGTGTCAGGCGCGCATCGGCACGGCGGACCTCGTGATTGAGATCCCCAAATATTCGATCAACATGGTGAAAGAGGCGGCGCATTGATGAAGTGGACAGATAGCTTAGATGTGGCGATTGCCTTGGCCGAACACCATCCGGAGATCGACCCTAAGACGATACGCTTTACTGACCTACACGCTTGGGTGATGGCCTTGCCAGGGTTTGCCGATGAGCCTACGCGCTCGGGCGAGAAGATCCTCGAAGCGATCCAGATGGCGTGGATAGACGAGGTCGAGGATTAATCACCCCGTAGGAGCGGGCTTGCCCGCGAATAGCGCGCTATCGGCTTAAAACCCGACCTACGCGCGGGCTAGGGTGCGCAGGTTCTCTAGCACCGCTGCCTCGCCACGCACTTGGAAAAACGCACCGGCAGCGTCGGCGCGCTCCGAGATGACCGCGCAGCGCGCGAATATCTCGCCGCGCCGGCAGGGGATTGGAAAAGTGGCGAGGCGGCAATAGAGATTGCGCCGAAAACAGCCCTCTTCCACCATCGCCGTCAGGTCGCGGTGGGTTGCCGCCGGCCGCCGCTTCGACCAGACTGCCCTTGCGTTGGGCGGCAGCGGTGAAGGCGCCTTTTTCGTAGCCAAACAATTCCGATTCGAACAGGCTTTCGGTCATGCCGGAGCAGTCCACCGGCACGCACGGCTTGTCGTAATGGTGCGAGATTTCGTAGCAGGTGCGACAGATGATCTCGCTCGGGTTGCCGAAGGCGTGCTTGTAGGCGGAGTTGGCGGACAGGATGCGGTAATCCGGATCGACCAGGATGCGCGGTTCGGGCAAGGCTTCGAGAGGGCGAGGCGTTCACCAGGGAAGGGTGGCATGACAATGCTGTCATGAAAGAAAGACAATATTGTCAGTCTCGTTTCATCGCCAGCGCACTTTCAGCCAGCATGTAATATAAATTCGTTATTTAACAGTTTGTTGCATAATTCTTGTTTGATGGCACAACTTTTGCTGTGTTCATTGCATTTCAATAACCCAGCAAGCTGACATGAAACGACTCTGGCATCGCCCCCTGACCCGCGAACTGATGGTTGTTCTCGCCGTCAAGCTGGCGATGCTCAACGGCATGCTGTGCGAGGCGCGCGAGTGTGCATTGCAAAACGCTAACAAAGCAAAGGACTGACATGCAAATCGCCGTCACCAGCCAGAACCGCAAGACCGTCACCGGCCACGCCGGAAAATGCCGCAAGTTCTGGGTCTATGAAATGAAAGGCCGCGAGGTCCGCAGCAAAAACCTGTTGGAATTTCCCATCGAGCAGTGTTTCCACGAAAGCCACGGCGACGCGCCCCACCCGCTGGATGGGGTGAATGTGCTGATTACGGGTGGCATGGGCACCGGCCTGCAACAGCGCCTGAAGCAGAAAGGCATCCTCGCTGTGGCGACTGCGGAAACCGACCCGGAACGCGCCGTCGCCGCCTGGCTCGATGGTAGCCTGATCGAACTGCCGCCGGATACACAGCACGGCCATGGCCACGATCATGGGCATAGCCACGGCAAAACCATGCCGATCACGACCTTGAGCGCCAACACCATTTTTTCGCAACCACTGAAGGGATGACCATGAAGCAAACCCTGCTGCAAGAGAAATATCCCGTATTCGTCGCCGAAATCGACAAGAACGAGACCGACTGCAAGACCGTCGAAGATGTGGTCGTCTACCTGAAGGCCAAGATCGCCGAGAAAGAGAAGGTCCAGTTCATCGGCGTGTTCGATCATTACGCCCACACCAAAGGTATCGGCGGCGAGATCAACCCGGACATCAAGGCCGCGGTGGATGTGATCTTCTGCTTCGGCTTCGCTCTGCCCAACCCGCAGGTGCTCGCCGTGCGCCCACGCTCCATCGGCGTGGCCGACATGGGCGACAAATTCGTCATCAGCTTCCTGGAAGCGCCGATGAAACCCGCCAACGACGCGATGGAGGCCTGGGTCAAGGGCTTGCGCAAGCTATGAACCAACGCCTGTCTCTCCTTGCTGCGCTGGCCGCCCTGGCGGCCTGGCCGGCTCTCGCCGCCGATCTAGAAGTCGCCGTACACGCGGTGCGTGGCGGCGAAGGTCAGGTCAAGCTGATGCTGTTCGATCGCGAGGACGGCTTCCGCAAGGAGGACAAGGCGCGCCAGGTGCTGGCCCTGCCGGCGGCCGCCGGCACGGGCGTGTTCCGCGACTTGCCGCCCGGCCGCTATGCGGTGATCGCCTATCACGATGAAAACGGCGACGGCAAACTCAACCTGCGCTTTGGCATGTTCCCGAAAGAGGGCTATGGCTTGAGCAACAACCCCAAGATTTCCGGCCCGCCCAAATTCAATGACGCGGTTTTCGAAGTGCTGGAAGCCGGTAAGCGCATCGCCATTCATCTCGCTTACTGAAAGCCATGGCCAATCTACCCAATAGATTGCCGTATTCAATACAATCAATTTTACAAGTGGAGCCGGAACCCGGATACTGCGCTCCATTAGCAATTGCTAATGTATCTTTGCGGATAGACCCTCAACCCAAATTAAAGGAAACATTATGTCTGATGTGAACGCCTCCCCCGTTATGCCCCGCCTCAATGAAGCCGCCCCTGACTTCGAAGCCAAGACCACGCACGGCGTGAAGAAATTGTCCGACTACAAAGGCAAGTGGCTGGTGCTGTTCTCCCACCCAGCCGACTTCACGCCGGTATGCACCACCGAGTTCATGGCCTTCGCCAAGTACTACCCGGAGTTCCAGAAGCTCAATTGCGAATTGATCGGCCTGTCCATCGACAGCTACTACGCTCACGTCGCCTGGGTGCGCAACATCAAGGAGAAATTCGGCGTCGAGATCCCCTTCCCGATCATCGAAGACCTGTCGATGAAAGTCG
>QYQG01000084.1 GCA_007280375.1 Betaproteobacteria bacterium | reverse complement strand
GTCCTCGACTACGACCACAGCCACTTCATCCCTGCCTTGGTGCTGGCCTTGGGCTATTGCTCTGATGCCATCCCCGAGAAACAACGCCTGCCCATGGCCAGCACCAAGGCAGGGATGAAGTGGCTGTGGTCGTAGTCGAGGACGGCGGCGACGGCATCGGGCAGATAGCCACCGATGGGGCAGGAATCGACCCCGATGACGGCGGCGGCGGTCATCATGTTGGCCGCCGCGATGTGACACTGGGTCGCGCTCCAGGCGGGGATGTCGGTGGCGGTGTAAAAGGCGCGGTACATGGCGAGGCCGCCGGCAAAGCGTTCGCCGGGATATTCGCGTTCGAGCAGGCGTTGGGTGTAGGCATGGTCGGGGGCGAGTTCGCCGACGCGGGCGAGGATGACGACGACGACCGCGGCCTCGCCCACTTGCGGTTGGTCAAAGCAGGCCGCTTGCAGGGCGGTTTTATCCGCGCGCGTTTGGCAGACGATGAAGTGCCACGGCTCTAGGCCAAAGGCGGAGGGCGATAGGCGGCCGGCCTCTAACACAAAGTCCAAATCGGCGCGCTCTAGCGGTTGCGCAGTAAAACTGTGGCAGGCGTGGCGGCGATGAAACGCGCTAAGGAGTTCGGCTCTCATGGGTAGATGCTCAGGGCAAAGGCGGTAGAATAAGCGCTATTGTATCCGCCTCTGCGCGGCTTAAGACCCCTCGCCGCATGCGGGTAATTTTTTGAAGGTAGCTATGTCCGCGTTTGAACCCGCCGTTATCGGCATTGTCTCGATTAGCGATCGCGCCGCGACGGGCGTTTATGAGGATAAAGGCCTGCCCGCCTTGCGCGACTGGCTGAGCGGCGCGTTGCACAACCCGATTACCTGGGTGGAGCGATTGATCCCCGATGAGCAGGCGACGATAGAGGCGACGCTGATCGAGCTGGCCGCGCAGTGTTGCCTCGTGTTGACCACCGGCGGCACCGGCCCCGCGCCACGCGATGTCACCCCGGAGGCGACCTTGGCGGTGGCCGATAAGGTCTTGCCGGGGTTTGGCGAGGCGATGCGTGCGGTGTCATTAAAGTATGTCCCGACCGCGCTCTTGTCGCGCCAAGTCGGTGTGGTGCGAGGGGCGTGCCTAATCCTCAACCTGCCCGGGCAACCCAAGGCGATCAAAGAGACGCTGGACGGGGTGTTCGCGGCGGTGCCTTATGGCATCGATCTAATCGGCGGCCCGTATCTGGAGACGCGCGTCGAGGTCGTTACCGCCTTCCGCCCGAAATCGGCGCAACGGCATCACCCGTAGCGAAACAACGGCTGGCCATGGCCGCGTAAGACTACTTTTGAAAGCACCTAAAAATGGGGGGATTACCCTAGCCAACGGTGTTTGTAAACGCGCGCTAGTGTGCGAGGCTACTAAGTCGTGCTGGGTCGATGCGGCGCGCGCCGTTGTAGTGTTTGGTCCAGTAGCGGTCGGCGAGGTGTGCGACGGTGACGCGCTTGGTGCGGCTGCTCGCGGCATGGACGAAGCGGCCGTCGCCGAGGTAGATGCCGACATGGGAGAACGGTTTTCTTAGGGTGTTGAAGAAGACTAAATCACCGGGTTCGAGCGCGGCCTTGTCCACGGCCGCGCCTTCTTTGCTCATTTGTAGGGCGTTGTGCGGCAGGGTGACACCACTCGCATCACCATAGACATGGCGTACAAAACCGCTGCAATCAACGCCTTTGTCGGGGTCGATGCCGCCGCGTTTGTAGGGGCTGCCGATCAGCGTTAAGGCGTAGGTGAGCGGGCCGGTCTTGGCAATGAGGTCCGCGTTGAGGCTGTTGTCATTCGCGTTGGCGACCTGTGCGTGCCCTACGAGGCAGACACAGAGCATGGGAAGAAGAAAAATACGCCGCATGGGGTCGGATTAAGCCATGTAATGCGGGTGTTTGTCTACCCGACCGTGTGGGTCTCGGCCTTAGTGCACTAGAACACGGTAGAATCGCACCTCTTTGTAACGAACTATGCCGAACTATGCTGGCCTTCCAAGACATTATCCTGACCTTGCAACGCTATTGGGGCGCGCAGGGCTGCGCCCTGTTGCAACCGTATGACCTAGAGGTCGGAGCGGGGACGAGTCATACCGCGACCTTTTTGCGTTCTTTAGGGCCAGAACCGTGGAAGGCGGCCTATGTGCAACCCTCGCGCCGCCCTAAGGATGGTCGCTATGGGGAAAATCCCAACCGTTTGCAGCACTATTATCAGTTTCAGGTGGTGTTGAAACCCGCACCAGAGAATATCCTTGATCTCTATCTCGGTTCGCTCACGGCCTTGGGCTTTGATCTCAAACAGAACGACATCCGTTTTGTCGAAGACGATTGGGAGAATCCGACGCTGGGCGCGTGGGGCTTAGGCTGGGAGGTGTGGCTGAACGGCATGGAGGTGACGCAGTTTACCTATTTCCAGCAGGTCGGCGGGATCAACTGCAAGCCGATTACCGGCGAGATTACCTACGGTCTGGAACGCCTGGCGATGTATCTGCAAGGCGTGGACACGGTCTTCGATCTGGAATACGCGCCGGGGATTAGCTATGGCGCGGTGTTCCATCAAAACGAGGTGGAGCAGTCTGCTTATAATTTTGAGCACAGCGATGTGACCTTTTTGTTCAGCGCGTTTAACGCCCATGAGAAACAGGCCAAGCTGCTGATGACCGAGCAATTGGCCTTGCCCGCCTATGAGCAGGTGTTGAAGGCGGGACATACCTTTAACCTGCTCGACGCACGCGGCGCGATCTCGGTGACGGAACGGGCGGCGTATATCGGCCGCATCCGCAATCTGGCGCGCAGCGTGGCGCAGAGTTATCTCGACTCGCGGGCGCGGCTGGGTTTCCCGATGGCGCCTAAGGCGTGGGCAGACGAGGTGTTGGCGCAGATCGAGAAGAAGGCGGTGGCGCTATGAACAGCCTATTAGTGGAACTATTGCTGGAGGAGTTGCCGCCCAAGGCCTTGCAAAAACTGGGCGAGGCCTTTGCCGATGGCGTGTTTGCGTCGTTAAAGGCGCAGGGTTTGCTGGCTGACGATGCCGTGGCCACGCCGTTTGCCTCGCCGCGTCGCTTAGCCGTGCATCTCACGCAGGTGGCGGCGCAAGCGGCGGATAAAGCGGTGTCGCAAAAGTTGATGCCGGTCGCCGTGGGTTTGAGTGCTGACGGTCAGGCGACGCCGGCCTTGCTCAAAAAACTGGCGGCGTTGGGCGTGGATGCCAGCGCGGTAGCGGGACTAAAACGCGAGGGCGAGGGCCGTGCCGAGACGCTGTTTTTTGAGGCCATGGCGCAGGGTGCGTCGTTGGCGCAGGGCTTGCAAAAGGCGCTGGACGAGACGCTGGCTAAATTGCCCATCCCCAAGGTGATGAGTTATCAGTTGGCGGACGGTTGGACCTCGGTCAACTTTGTCCGCCCCGCGCATGGTCTAGTGGCCTTGCATGGTCGCGATATCGTGCCGATCTCGGCGCTGGGCTTGGTGTCGGGTCGGGTCACGCAAGGGCATCGTTTTGAGGCGGCAACGCCGACGCTGAGCCTCGCGGATGCGGATGGCTACGCGGCACAGATGGCGACGGAGGGCGCGGTGATCGCGAGTTTTGCCAAGCGCCGTGCCGAGATCGTGCGGCAGTTAGAGGCCGCCGCCGCGCAGATCGGTAACGGTGTTAAACCGACCCCGGATGCCGCCTTGTTGGACGAGGTGACGGCCTTGGTTGAACGGCCGAATGTGTTGCTATGCCAGTTTGAAGCGGCCTTCTTGCAGGTGCCGCCGGAGTGTCTGATCCTGACCATGAAGGCGAACCAAAAGTATTTTCCGTTGCAGGACGCTAGCGGCGCGCTGACGAATCAGTTTTTGATCGTCTCCAATATCTCGCCAGCCGACCCTTCAATGGTGATCCAAGGCAACGAGCGCGTGGTGCGGCCACGCCTGGCCGATGCCAAGTTTTTCTTTGACCAAGACCGTAAACGCCCCTTGATGGATCGCGTCGCGGCCTTGGATAAGGTGGTCTATCACAACAAACTCGGCAGCCTAGGGGCGCGGGTCGAGCGGGTGCGGCACATCGCTCGCGCCATTGCCCACGCGCTAGGGCATGACGCGGCGCGGGTCGATCAGGCCGATCAGGCCGCGCAACTGGCCAAGACCGATTTGCTCACCGATATGGTGGGCGAGTTCCCCGAGTTGCAAGGCATCATGGGCCGTTATTACGCCCTCAGCGATGGCCTGTCCGCCACAGTGGCCGAGGCCATCGAAGACCATTACAAACCGCGTTTTGCGGGCGATGCCTTGCCGCGCAACGCGGTCGGCATGGTGGTCGCCTTGGCCGATAAGTTAGAGACCCTAACAGGCCTGTTTGGGATCGGCCAGATCCCGACCGGTGATAAAGACCCGTTTGCCTTGCGTCGCCATGCGCTGGGCGTGTTGCGTATCCTCCTCGAACAGGGTCTCGCGCTGTCATTAAAGCAGGTCTTGCAGCAGGCGCAGGCGGCATTCGTGGACTCTGCGGCGGAACAGATTAGCGCGACGACGGCGGTCGATGTCTATCGTTTCATGCAAGATAGGCTGCGCATCTATCTCAAAGACCAAGGTCACGCGGCGGACGCGGTCGAGGCCGTGGTCGGACAAAAGCCCGAGCGCATCGACCAGATCCCGGCGCGCCTTGCTGCCTTGCAGGATTTTCGTACCCTGCCCGAGGCCGCTGCGCTGGCCGCCGCCAATAAACGCATCCGCAATATCCTCAAAAAGACCGAGGGCGCGGTGGGCAGCGTGACGGTGGCGCATCTGCAGGACGCGGCTGAACACCATCTGCATAGCGTGTTGATCGCGATCGAACCGGTGGTGAATGGTGCCTTGGCCGAGGGCGATTACGCCGGCGCGTTGACCGCGTTGGCCGCCTTCAAAGAGCCGGTCGATGCCTTCTTCGATGCGGTGATGGTGATGGCCGATGATCCCCTCGTGCGGGGCAATCGTCTGGCACTCTTGGCGCACCTTGGTCGCTTGATGAATTCGGTCGCCGACATCAGCGAGTTGGCCGCATGAAGCTCATCATCCTCGACCGCGATGGGGTGATCAATTTTGATTCCGACCACTATATTAAAAGCCCCGACGAATGGCGGCCCATCCCCGGCAGCCTAGCGGCGATTGCGCGGCTAAACCAAGCGGGCTATCGCGTCGTGGTGGCCTCTAACCAGTCGGGCGTGGGGCGCGGTCTGTTTGACATGAATACGCTGAACGCCATCCATAGCAAGATGCACAAACTCGTGGGACAGGCCGGTGGGCGCATCGAGGCGGTGTTCTTCTGCCCGCACGGGGCGGATGCGGGTTGCGACTGCCGCAAACCCAAACCGGGTCTGTTTGAAGAGATCGCCCGCCGTTGTCATAGCGATCTGCGCGGGGTGCCGACCATCGGCGATTCCCTACGCGACCTGCAAGCCGGTGTGGCGGTGGGCTGTCGGCCTTATCTGGTGCGTACCGGCAAGGGCCTGCGCACGATCGCCAAGGGTGGCCTGCCCGAAGGGACGCAGGTCGTTGACGACCTCGCGGCGGCGGTGGATGCGGTGCTGACGAACGCGGCGCGCTAGGGCGGTTTTTTGTGGTTTTCGCGGGTAAGCCCGCTCCTACGGGGGTACGGCGGACATTGCTGTAGGAGCCAGCGTAGCTGGCGAACAGCCATCAGTACGCGCTAGATTGTCGCCAATAACACCTTAGCGGCGCGGTTGGAGAGGACGAGGTAGAGCTTCATCGAGGCGCGGGTCATGCCGACGAAGAGCTTGCGTAGCGTGGCCACATCGAGGTGTTCAAAGTCGATCTCGGTGTAGATGATGCAGGGCGCCGATTGTCCCTTGAAACGATAGACCGAGTCGATGAGGAGGTCGCCATCGCTGTACACGGGGTTGCTGAGGAGGTCGTATTGGCCGGTAAAGGCGCGCAGGCGATGCGTGCCGAGTTGATCTAGCGGGGCGAACAGGGAGTGTTCGCGGCCGCGATAGGTGATGACGGCCATCATGCTCTTTTTGAAACCCGCGCCGAGGGCACGGGCGATGGCGGTCTTGGTTGCATCCATCAGCTCGGCGGGGCTGTCATAGGTGAGGATCTCGACCTCGGAGCCGGTGAGCGGACTGCCTGTGGTGATTGCGTCGCCCTCGGCAAGCATGCGATTGAGATAGGCGACGATATCGCTGGGCGAGCGGTAGTTGGTCTGTGAGCGTAGCGTGACCCAGCCGTCCCATGGCATCTCGGGTCGGTCGTAGAGCCTTTGCATGGGGTCTTCTAGCCACCAGATGCGACCCTCGGGCGTGAGCAGGCGCAGCAGATTGTCGCGCCATTGCGGTTGAAAATCTTGCCCCTCGTCGATGATGATGGCGTCAAAACGCTGGGCGGATGCGGGCTGGAAGCCGTCCATAAACGCCTCCATCTGTGCGAAGGCGCGTCCGGAGGCGAAGTTGGGTTCGCCGACCTCGCGCCGGTAATGTTGACCGCTGAGTTGATGATAGGTCGCTACGCGCGTCTCGGTCCCGCCCTCGTCCTTGATGAGGCGGCCGATATGGTCGGCGAGTGGGCGGTTGTAACAGACATAGAGCGCGCGCTGACCGTGTTCCTCCGCGTCGCGCAGGAGTTGCAAGGCGAGTTGCGTCTTGCCCGAACCGGCCGTGCCGATGACGCGCAGGCGGAACGGTGCGTGTTCGATGGCGCGGGCCCATTCGGCAAGCCCGCCCGAAAGCCGAGTGTAGAGCGCGTCCACTTGTCCGGTCACGGCAGAGACATCGGCCACTACGCTGAGTTCGTTGCGAAAAAAACGATGCATCTTGTCGGTGAGCGGCGTGTTCTCGGGCGTGTCAGGGGCGAGTCTTTGGATGATCGCGGCGAGCTGGTCGCGGCGCGTCGTATCGACGATGCGGGCCGGGTCTATGCCGGCCGAGCCAGGTTGCTGGACACGGTAGTCGGGGCAATAGAGCAGGGTCTCGATGAGGACCTCTGCTTTGCAAAAGGCCAAGAGGCGTGCGCGGAGTGCCTCGGTCCCACGCGCCATCTGGGTGGCGATGTGCTTCTCTTTCTTGTCGTACTGTTTGACGAGGCCGTCGGCCGTCTCGTGCAGAAACCCGGCCTTTTGTTCGATCAGGATGAGCTTGCCCGTGGGACTTAAGATGACGAAGTCGATCTCGCCGACGAGGGCGTGTTTCTGAGCGTTGACGCGTGTCCAATGGACGCCGTGATAGATCGTGTAGGTGTCAGGTAGCGCGGCGGCCAGTTGGCGCAGGGTCTCGATCTCGCGTTGCTGGGCTTGTAAGGGGCCGTGTGTGGCATCGAGGTTGTCGCTGGAGGGGATAGTTTTGGCCATGGTTATACCGTTGTCGTGCGTTGCCGCGCGATGAAACGATCGAGCTGGTTGGCAAAGTTCTGCCGATCGGTTGCGCTGAATGCGGGTGGGCCGCCCGTCTCGACCCCGCTACCGCGCAGGGCATCCATAAAGTTACGCATATCGAGAACCTGACGGATATTTTCGGCACTGTAAAACTCGCCGCGAGGGTTGAGCGCAAAGGCGTGTTTTTCGATAACAAAGGCCGCGAGCGGGATGTCCGCCGTGATGACGAGGTCGCCGGCAACAACCTGCTCGACGATATGTTTGTCGGCCACATCAAAGCCCTGCGGGACTTGTATGGAACGGATCCATGGCGAAGGCGGGACGCGCAACCATTGATTCGCCACCAAGGTGAGCATCAGCGCATGTCGCGTGGCGGCACGGTAGAGGATTTCTTTAATGACGCCTGGACAGGCATCGGCATCGACCCAGATTTGCATGACGCGAGTGTAAAGGATGTAACGCGCAGGCGGCTAAATAGTGCGCGAAGTGAAGTTACCGCAGGGGACAGCAAACAGCTAAAGAACGGCAAAAATGCCGAGGCCGAGATGCCGAGTTTTTCAGAACATAGCGTAGAATTCACTGCTCAGTAAGCCCCCCGCCTTGCCCCCCGCAAATTTTATTTACGCAGTGAGAGATGCTGAAAAAGTGCAGGAACTGGCGCGGTCGTGGAGCTGTCGCGCGCGTTAAGCCGCGTAGCGGCGGCCAGAGCCAAAATGGCAGGTGTCATCAGCCAGCAGCGGATAGACGCCAATGGTGCGTTTGCCGGCAAGATGCTCGTATTCGATGCCGTGATCTTCCAGCAGCGCAATCAGGCGGGCGTTTTCGGCTTGCAGTGCCGTGAGCTCATTGCGCTCAGGCAAAGAAATCTCCCGCTATCACCGCCCCACATTGCGGGCAGACAAAATTGCCATCGTCCGCAACGGCAAAGCGTAGGCCGGAGTCGGTTGCGTCTGCCGCATCGGCTTGATGGGTGACCAGTCGGCCATCGATCAGCACATCTTCCTGCAGGCCACAGTGCGTGCAATCCAGCAATTCGCGGTCGCCGATGAATAGCCCTGCGATTTCGGCTTGTTGGTGGATTTTTTGCAGTTGCTCGCACAAGACATGCAGTGCTACATCTTGCGCAGGGGTGTTCATAAACTCACCAGTCCTTGCCCGGCTGTGGGACGTCGGAGGCATTATTCATCATCGCCACCGGGCTTGTGTTCAGCCTCAATCTGCTTGATCACCCGATCAAAGTCACTCTCAAATAGCCGGTCTTGCACGATGCGGTATTTCTCGAACTCGCTTTCGGCGTGCGCCTTGGCGATTTCTGCCGTCACCTTGCCTGCGTCCTGCAGCACATCCCGGTCCCAGAGTTTCAAGAAGCCGCCCAGACGCTCTTCCCAGTCCGCCATGGTCATGGGTATGCGGCGCATGGCTTGAAGTTCTGCCATATCGAGATAAGCAGAGACAATCCGCTGCATCTGTGCCAGTTCGAAATCCGACAGGTAGTTCTTGGCAATGGCGACGTCGTATTTGTGGACCTTCCCTTGGGGCGCGCCCTCCCAACTGGTCAGGCCCATGTTTTCCTTCTTGTGATCGGCGCGATCCACAATGACCTATGCCGCTGTCTGGCCGTTAATGGCGTAATGCAGCTTGTTCTGAACCGCCGCAAAAAAGCGTTTGGTCGCCGTGGCGCTCGGATCGTAGTCCATCGAGGTGGCGTAGATGTCGGTGATCTTCTGGTAGAACTTGCGCTCGGAAAGGCGGATTTCCCGGACTTTTTCGAGCTGGCGCTCAAAGAACTCGTTCGTCAGGATGCTGCCGCCCCCTTTAAGGCGATCCACATCCATCGTCCACCCCTGAATCGTGTAATCCTTGACGATCTGGTTGGCCCACTTGCGAAACTGCACGGCGCGCTCGTTTTCAATCTTGAAGCCTACGGCGATAATGGCCTGCAGGCTGTAGTGCTTGACCTGATAGTTTTTGCCATCGGCAGCAGTTGTTAAGTACTGCTTAATAACTGCCGCTTCTTCGAGTTCGTTGTCAGCAAAAATACGTTTCAGATGCTGGTTGATGGCGGGCACCGACACATCGTAGACGGTGGCCATCATCTTCTGCGTAAGCCAGATATTTTCGTCCTCATAGCGCATTTCCACGCTGGTTTGCGCGCTTCCCGTTGCAGCGACAAAGGTCAGATATTCAGCCGCTGATGAACGGATAAGTGAGACTTCGGTTTTCTTGGGAACTTGCGGTTGCTTATTCTTGCTCATTCCAGTCTCCATCTTTTCCTTGTGTGCAGGGCGGTTCTGCGCTTATTACGCGCTTCGATGCTCTGGAGCAGAAAACGCGCAGCGCTCAAATCCCGATGCTCCCCTGATCCGGCTGGGCAAAGACACGGTTCAACAGCGCATCCGTTGAAACGCTGCCGTACCGGGGTGGCGGCACGGTAGAGGATTTCTTTAATGACACCCGGACAGGCATCGGCATCGACCCAGATTTGCATGACGCGAGTGTAAAGGATGTAACGCGAGAGCACGAGAAATACGGGGTCGCGATTTTGATCGTTGCGTAGCGGCGATCGACGCGAAACAGAGGCTTGACTGCGGTTGTCAGGCGCGGAGAGGCGCGCAACGCCACCGTTGTGTAACCCTTCGCAGGCCTCGCGAAAGGCGCTCTTGTGCTGGCGCGGCGCGTAAAAAGACATAGGTCAGAGTGAAGTCTGAGCACTTAAAAAAGTGGCGGAGAAGGGGGGATTCGAACCCCCGACACGGTAAACCGTGTGCCGGATTTCGAATCCGGTGCATTCGACCACTCTGCCACCTCTCCTAGTCCGAACAAACTAGCCGACGCTAAGGTCGGCTAGGTGCGCTATTCTAGCGACCTTACGCGTTTTGTGGAATGCCTTTGTGACCCGAATTGCGTTTATCTTGGTGTTGCTGTTGGCTGGGTGTGGCCGGGTGCCGCCTGCGCCCGGGGATACGGGCGAGCTGGTGGTGTTGACCTTGAATGGTCCGACGACCTATTTTTTAGATGCGGAAGATACCCCTGCAGGCTTTGAATACGACTTGGTGGAGGCCTTTGCGCGGCAACAGGGCTGGTCTTTGCGTTTTGTGGTGGCCGATTCTCTGGCGGATCTGAACACGCGGATGGCGCGGAGCGAGGCGCATCTGGCGGCCGCGGCGTTGACGCCTTTGGGAACCCGTATGGGGGGTGTGAAGGCGGGGCCGGTGTATGAGCGTTTGCAGCAATGGCTGGTGTGTGGTGAGGCGG
>QYQG01000032.1 GCA_007280375.1 Betaproteobacteria bacterium | reverse complement strand
GCCTTGGCGCGTCGGGTGATGACCTCGTTGGTGCCGCCGCTGGTGTTGATCTTCTTGGTCTTGGGGACGATCATTTTGGTCATCGCCACGCCGACCGAGGGCGGGGCGATGGGCGCGGTGGGGGCCTTGATCTTGGCTTTGGCGCGGCGGCAATTGAGCCTTGATCTGTTGCGTCAGGCGATGGATAGCACGACGCGGCTGACCAGTTTTGTGCTCTTTATCTTGATCGGCTCGACGGTGTTCTCGTTGGTGTTCCGGGGCATGGATGGCGACCTGTGGGTGGAAAACCTACTTTCTGGCCTGCCGGGCGGCGTGATTGGCTTTTTGATCGTGGTCAACCTGCTGGTCTTTGCCTTGGCCTTCTTCCTCGATTTCTTTGAAATTGCCTTCATCATCGTGCCGCTGTTGGCGCCGGTGGCGCAAAAACTGGGCATCGATCTGGTCTGGTTTGGGGTGATGTTGGGCCTTAATATGCAGACCTCGTTTATGCACCCGCCGTTTGGTTTTGCCCTGTTTTATCTGCGCAGCGTCGCGCCTAAATCGGTGCGCACGGCGGATATCTATTGGGGCGCGATCCCCTTTGTGGTGGTGCAGATCATCATGGTGGCGATGGTGCTGGCCTTCCCCGGTTTGGTGAGTCAGGCGGAGGTCGTGACGGCGGCGCCGATGGAAATTCCAGCCGATGCGGGTGTGTACGGCGTGCCCTATGGCGACGGGTATTGAGGCGGATAAGGCGTTTTGTTGGCGTTTTTGTTTTGATCTTCTGCCGCACCGGGTTAGACTGGCAGGGTGATATCGATATTTTATGTGAGGTGTGCGATGAAACAATGGCTGGCTATGGGGGCGTGTGCCTTGGTGTTATCCGGATGTGCGACCAAGGACTATGTCCATGCGTATGTGCAGACACAATTGAAGTCTCTGCATGAGGGTGAGCTTGCCCAGAATGAACGCGTGCAGATGACCAATACGCGGGTAGACGGTGTTGTTACGCGCATCGGTGCGTTAGATACCGCAGCGACGACGCAGGCAAGCCGCCTGAAGGCGACGGAGGCTAGGCTGGCCTTGCAAGGGGTGTCGCTGGCTATCCATGATGAACGCTTGAATGGCCATGATGGGGTGCTTGCGACCGTGGCAAGGTCGAGTCAAGAGGCCTTGGAGCGGGCGACGGCGGCGGGCCGGTTGGCGGCAGGCAAGATCGTTTACGAGGTTGTACTGACCGATGACACGCTGCGTTTCGAGTTGGATAAGGCGGGCTTATCAGCCACAGCACAGCAGGCCCTAAACGACTTTGCGGCGCGTCTCAAGGCGGATGGCCAGGGCGTTTTTGTTGAGATACAGGGGCATACCGATGGCCAAGGTTCAACGCAGGCGAACGCGTCTTTAGGCCTGGCGCGTGCGCAAGCGGTGCAACACTATCTGGCCGTGAAGGGGGGCTTGCCCTTGCATCGTTTGTCGGTGATCTCCTACGGCGAGACCGCGCCGTTGGTCGACAACAAATCACGCAAGGGCCGCGCCCAAAACCGTCGTGTGGTGTTGGTTGTTTTGAAGTAGTTTTTTGATTTTAAGGACGAAATGATGACATTGAAGATTGAAGAGTTGGTCGTGGGCGAGGGTGCAGAGGCGGTGGCTGGCTGTGCGGTGACGGTGCATTACAGCGGTTGGTTGGAGGACGGTACCTGTTTCGATTCCAGCCATTCGCGCAACGAACCGTTCGTTTTTGGCCTTGGCCGGGGGCAGGTGATTCGCGGTTGGGATGAGGGCGTGGCGGGGATGAAGGTCGGCGGTAAACGCAAACTAACGATTCCCTCTGAAATGGGCTACGGCGCGCGCGGTGCCGGTGGCGTGATCCCACCCAACGCGACCTTGATCTTTGAGGTGGAGTTGCTTTCGGTTTAATCGACCCTTAAAACAAAACGCCCAAGACTTTAAGTCTTGGGCGTTTTTCGTTGTTCGGTGATTATTTTCGCGAGTACAGGTAGTTAGAGAACGAGGCCTCGGCGAGGCGGTGCCAGACGATCTCTTGGTCGCGGAATTTCTTCCATTCGCTGTAGATGCGGGCGAAGCGCGGGTTGACCTTGGCTTCGTCTTCGTAGATGTCAAAGGCCGCATCGTAAGCGGCATCCATGATGTCTTTGGGGAAGGCGTGTAGTTTGACGCCGCCTTTGGCGAGGCGCATGACGGCGGGCGGGTTTTTGCTGTCGTATTCGGCCAGCATGTTGATGTTGGCTTCGGCGGCGGCGGTCTCGAAGGCTTGCTGGTAGGCGGGCGGGAGTTCGGCCCATTTTTGGGCGTTGACATAGAACGAGAGCTGCGGCCCGCCTTCCCAGAAACCGGGGTAGTAATAGTGCTTGGCGATCTTGTGGAAGCCGAGTTTTTCGTCGTCATAGGGGCCGACCCATTCGGCTGCGTCGATGGCGCCGCGCTCTAAGGCGGGGTAGATGTCGCCGCCGGCTAGGGTTTGCGGTAGGGCGCCGAGTCGGGCCATGATCTTGCCGCCGATGCCGGGGATGCGCATCTTGAGGCCTTTGAGGTCGGCGACGGAGTGGATCTCCTTACGGAACCAGCCGCCCATTTGGGTGCCGGTATTGCCGCCGGGGAAGTTGACGATGTTGTATTCCTTGTAGAGTTCGCGCATTAGAGGCATGCCGCCGCCAAAATACATCCAGGCGATTTGTTGCCGCGCGGTGAGACCGAAAGGCATGGCGGTGTCGAAGGCTAAGGCCATGTTTTTGCCGACATAGTAGTAACCGGCGGAGTGGCCACATTCGACCGTGCCTTGTTGTACGGCGTCGAGGACTTGCAGGCCGGGGACGATCTCGCCGCCGGCATAGACGCGGATCTGAAACCGGCCGCTGGTGATCTTGTTGAGACGGTCGGCCAAGAGCTCGGCGCCACCGTAGATGGTGTCTAGGCTTTTGGGGAAGCTGGAGGCGAGACGCCAGCGGATGTTGGGTAGCTCGGCGGACTGTGACTTGGGGGCTAAGGCGGCGGCGGCGAGACCGAGGCCGGCGGCGGCCCCTTTGATGAAGTTACGGCGTTGCATGGTGTTCTCCTGTCTTGGTAAAGATGAGGTCCCACACGCCGTGACCGAGACGCAGGCCGCGTTGTTCAAACTTGGTGAGGGGGCGGTAATCTGGGCGCGGGGCGTAGCCCTCGACGGTGTTTATGAGCGTAGTCTCGGCGGTGAGGACGGCCAGCATCTGTGCGGCGTACTCCTCCCAGTCGGTGGCGAGGTGGAGATAGCCACCGGGTTGCAGCCGTTCGCTTAGGAGACGCACAAATTCAGCTTGGATGAGACGGCGTTTGTGGTGGCGTTTTTTATGCCACGGGTCGGGGAAGTAGATGTGGATGCCGGCCAGGCTGTCGGGCGCGATGCCGTCGCGCAAGACCTCAACCGCGTCGTGTTGGCAGATGCGCAGGTTGCTGAGATTGCCCTCGCCGATGGCCTTTAATAGCGCACCAACGCCGGGGGCGTGAACCTCGATGCCGAGGAAATTGTCGTCCGGGCGTTGGGCGGCGATCGCGGCGGTGGCCGTGCCCATGCCGAAGCCGATCTCGACGATGAGGGGTGCGGGGTGTTCAAACCCGAGGTTTAGGCGCGTCCCCGTCCATGGCGTGAGGAAGCGCGGGCCGAGTTCGGCTAAGGCCTTTTCTTGGCCGCTGCCCATGCGTCCGGCACGCAGGACGAAACTGCGGATGGTGCGCTGCGGGTGTGGGATCGCGCTGGTCAAGAGCCGATGATCCCGGTGCTGGGCGAGCTGGGGCTGGCTTGGTAGATCTTTTTCGGCATCCGTCCGGCGAGGTAAGCCTCGCGCCCGGCTTGTGTTGCTTTACGCATGGCGCTGGCCATGAGCACGGGGTTTTGCGCGCCGGCGATGGCGGTGTTCATGAGCACCGCGTCACAGCCTAGTTCCATGGCGATGACTGCGTCGGAGGCCGTGCCCACACCGGCATCGACGATCACGGGGACCTTGACGCGGTCGATGATGATCTGCAAGTTCCACGGGTTGAGGATGCCCATGCCGGAGCCGATGAGGGAGGCGAGCGGCATGATGGCGACGCAGCCGATGTCTTCGAGTTGGCGGGCGATGATGGGGTCGTCCGAGGTGTAGACCATGACCTTGAAGCCGTCTTTGACCAGCACCTCGGCGGCGCGGAGGGTTTCGACCACATTGGGGTAGAGCGATTGCGGGTCGCCTAAGACTTCGAGTTTGACGAGGTCGTGGCCGTCGAGCAGTTCGCGTGCCAGACGCAGGGTGCGGATGGCGTCTTCGGCGGTGTAGCAACCGGCGGTGTTGGGCAGGTAGGTGAATTGCGACGGCGGCACGGCGTCGAGTAGGCTGGGCAGTGCAGGGTCTTGGCCGATGTTGGTGCGGCGGATGGCGACGGTGACGATCTCGGCGCCCGAGGCGTCGAGCGCGGCGCGGGTCTCGGTGAAGTCTTTGTATTTGCCTGTGCCGACGAGCAGGCGGGAGGTGTAGGTCTTACCGGCGATGATGAGCGGATCCATGGGTTTTTTCTTTGCTAAAAAAGGGTTTAGCCGCCGCCGACGGCGACGACGATTTCGAGTTGATCACCGTCTTTTAAGACGGTGTGGGCGTGCTGGCTCTTGGGCACGATCTCGCCATTGCACTCGATGGCGATGCGTTTGCCGCTGTAGGCCAGGGCCTCGATCAGACCGACGACGCTGAGGCCGTCAGGAAAGGTGTGTGGGCTGCCGTTGATGGAGAGGTGCATGGTGCGTTGCGTGCGGATGGCAAAGGGGTGCAATTTACCACGCGGCGCGGCGCAGGTCAGGCCCTATTGTAGGTGATGGCGCGGGCCACGAGGGCGACGCCGTAGAGTAGGAGCATAGAGCCGACGATGTCACCGATGGCCATGGACAGCCATGCGAATAGCGTTTCGTGGAGGGGGAGGGCGGCGTAAATGGAGAAGACCGTGCCGAGGTGGTAGATGATTTGGTGTAGCGTGGCAGAGAGTAGGCCTTGGCTGATGACGATGAGTAGGATGTGTGGGTAGCGAAGGTCGGCTAGATGGGTTTGGATGGCGTAGCGATGGATGACAAAGCGCATCATGGCGTAGGCCGAGAATGCGGAGGCGAGCGCGAGCAACACCCCAGAGAGGATGAAATATTCGCTCTTGTCGGGGGCGTCGAAGAGCCAGAGGTAGTAGGTGATGAAGCTGCCGATACCGATACCGAGGGCACCGCGCAGACCAAAGACGAGGACGGCAAGCGTGCGTGCCCCGGCAGGTAAGAAGATGAGGGCTACGCCGGGAAGATAGTCAAGGGCGGGCAGGTTGAGTTGTATGACCCACGCTAGACACCACGCAATGGCGGCGATGCCTATCTCCATCCCGAAGGGTAGCGGGCTAGAGGTGGTTTGTTCGGTGTTGGCGGTGGGCATCTCTATCGTGTGTTGGGCGTGCGGCAGGTGCGTTATTTTAATCGCTTAAGGTGGGCTGCGCGGCCCATTTCTGAGCCCCAATGGCTACGCCGTAGAGCAATAGCATCGAGCCTAAGATGTCACCTATCGCGATGGCCGCCCATGTGCGTAGGGCCTCATCGGGCGGGAGGTCGGCATAGGTCGGTGAGAGTCCGCTATAGAGATAGATGGAAAGGAGTGCGGTGGCTGAGGTCAGGCCTTGTGTGACGACGATGAGGGTGATGTGCTTCAGTGTCAGGCGGGAGAGGCAATTGGGGATATCCGCCCACCAGAGCGTGAGGCGCATACAGAGATACGCGGGAAGTGCCGAGGCTAATGCGATATAGAGCACAGCGGTTAGGGGGCGCTCTGCGCCATACAAGGTCTCAAAAAACCATAGGTAGGTGATGCTGCTGCCGGCAAATACGCCCAAGGCACCGCGCCAACCAAAGACGAGGACAGCGAGTGTGCGAATGCCGGCGGGAAAGAAGATGATGCTCGCGCCCGTGGCGTAGAGGAGGGGAAGCTGGCTTTGTAGGGACCAGGCGAGACACCACAAGCCTAGTGGCAACAGGATCTCTAGCCAAACAGGCAAGGTTAGCGGCGTGCAAATGGGGGTGTTCGGGGGCATGGCGCATGCTGGTATGGATGTTAGTCTTGATTGTAGTGGGGATTACCCAGTGGCTGTTGACATTTGTCAAAAGTCGCTTTCTATAACAAAGATTCTGGGATGTGTATATCCTTTTTTGTGCTAGGATGACGGCGTGGTTTCCGTGTAAGGATTGGATGGTCTGGGAGGACTGGAAGGGTAACGAGGGCTGACACTTAGGGTGTTGGCCCTTGTTGCGTTGATAGGTATCGCATTGTTGAGTATTTGGGCGGCGATGCCGTACAATGCGCGCCCAGAGCAAGTTTTCCTCTACGCGGGTGTAGTTCAATGGTAGAACGGCAGCTTCCCAAGCTGCATACGAGGGTTCGATTCCCTCTACCCGCTCCAAATTCCCGCTCCATATTTCCTTTCCCGCTTACTATGTCCGATCTCACTCAAACCCTAGAAGTTATCAAACGCGGCTGCGATGAGCTGCTGGTTGAGGCGGAGTTGATTGAACGGCTGAAGACGGGCAAGCCGTTGCGCGTCAAGGCGGGCTTTGACCCGACTGCGCCCGATCTGCATCTGGGTCATACGGTGTTGATCAACAAGCTGCGCCAGTTGCAAGATCTGGGCCATCACATCACCTTCTTGATCGGCGATTTTACCGGCATGATCGGCGACCCGACCGGCAAGAACGCGACCCGCCCACCGTTGACCGCCGAACAGGTGGCGGAGAACGCCAAGACCTATCAGGCGCAGGTGTTCAAGATCCTTGATCCGGTGAAGACTGAGGTGGTGTTCAACTCGCAGTGGATGGGGCGGATGAGCGCGGCGGACCTGATCAAGCTGGCGGCCACGCACACGGTGGCGCGGATGTTGGAGCGCGACGATTTTTCTAAACGCTACGCGGCGGGCCAGCCGATCGCCATCCACGAGTTTATTTACCCCTTGATGCAGGGCTACGACTCGGTCGTCCTGAAGAGCGACCTAGAGCTGGGCGGTACCGATCAAAAGTTCAATCTATTGATGGGGCGCGAGCTACAAAAACACTATGGCCAGAAGCCGCAGTGCATCCTAACCATGCCCTTGCTGGAGGGCTTGGACGGTGTCAATAAGATGTCCAAGTCACTCGGTAACTACATCGGTATCGCGGAGTCGCCGCAAGAGATCTTCGGCAAGTTGATGTCGGTGTCGGACACCTTGATGTGGCGTTATATCGAGCTGCTCTCGTTTGCCGACCTTGGGACGCTGCGCCAGTGGCGGGGCGAGGTGGAAGCGGGGCGCAATCCGCGCGACATCAAGGTGATGTTCGCGCAGGAAGTGGTGACACGCTTCCACGATGCGGCGGCGGCGACGGCGGCCTTGGCCGATTTCGAGGCGCGTTTCCAGCGCGGTGCGATCCCTGATGAGATGCCGGAGGTCAGCCTGTCATGTGCGGAGACCGAGATGTCGGTGGCGGCCTTGCTGAAGGCGGCGGGCTTGGTCGAGAGCACCTCCGAGGCGATGCGGATGATCCAGCAGGGCGGCGTAAAACTGAACGGCGAGAAGGTCGCCGACAAAAATGCGCGTGTCGCGGCGGGCGCGGTCTATGTGGCGCAGGTGGGCAAGCGAAAATTCGCACGGGTTGCGCTGGGCTGAGGGTCGTTGTGGCCTAGCGTGTGGCGGAGCTAGGCGGCTAAGTGCTTGATGTGACGGCTGGGCGACAATTCTTGTAAGAAAAGCGTAAAAAACGCTTGACCACCCAAAAATACCCCCTATAATGCCGGGCTTCGCTGCTGAAAACGCAGCCGGTTCTTTAAAAACAAGCGCAGCCTTAATGAGGTGTGGGCATTAGGTGGAGTGGAGTATTCAGGAGTGGATGTCAAAGTCTATGAGCTGGATGCGAAGCGAAGAGATATACCTAATGCTTGCACTTAGAAACTGATTAAGAAATTAAGAAGTTAATTCTGAGAGTAAGCGACCGGTTTTTGTTTAAGCAGCAATGCGTAAGCAAGGACGGTTAAAGTTAAGAAGTTAAAGAGTTAAACAGAGATTAAACTGAAGAGTTTGATCCTGGCTCAGATTGAACGCTGGCGGAATGCTTTACACATGCAAGTCGAACGGCAGCACGGAGCTTGCTCTGGTGGCGAGTGGCGAACGGGTGAGTAATGCATCGGAACATACCCAGTCATGGGGGATAACGTAGCGAAAGTTACGCTAATACCGCATACGCCCTACGGGGGAAAGCAGGGGATCGCAAGACCTTGCGTGATTGGAGTGGCCGATGTCAGATTAGCTAGTTGGTGGGGTAAAGGCCTACCAAGGCGACGATCTGTAGCGGGTCTGAGAGGATGATCCGCCACACTGGAACTGAGACACGGTCCAGACTCCTACGGGAGGCAGCAGTGGGGAATTT
>QYQG01000100.1 GCA_007280375.1 Betaproteobacteria bacterium | reverse complement strand
GTGTCATCCATGACGATGACCGAACCCGCGCCCAGATAAGAGCCGGCCTTGGCGATGGAATCGTAATCCATGGTCAGTTCCATCATGGTCGCGCCCGGCAGGACGGGGACGGAGGAGCCGCCGGGGATCACCGCCTTCAACGGACGACCGCCGCGCACGCCACCGGCCATGGCCAGCAACTCGGCGAACGGCGTGCCCATCGCGACCTCGTAGTTGCCCGGCCGCTCGACATGACCAGAGAGCGAAAAGATCTTTGCCCCGCCATTATTCGGCTTGCCCAGCTCTAAGAAGGCCTGACCGCCATGACGCATAATCCACGGGATCGAGGCCAAGGTCTCGGTGTTGTTGATGGTCGTCGGCTTGCCATAGAGACCATAACTGGCGGGGAACGGCGGCTTAAAGCGCGGTTGCCCCTTCTTGCCCTCGATAGACTCCAGCAAGGCGGTCTCTTCACCGCAGATATACGCGCCATAACCGTGGTAGGCATGAAGATCAAAGTTCCAACCGGAGCCCAAGATATTGTTGCCGAGGAAACCCGCCGCGCGCGCCTCGTCTAAGGCGGCTTCCCACGACTGATATTGCTCGAAGATCTCGCCGTGGATGTAGTTGTAGCCCGCTCGCGCACCCAAGGTATAGCCCGCGATGATCATGCCTTCGATCAATTGATGCGGGTTGTAGCGCAGGATGTCGCGATCCTTAAAGGTGCCGGGTTCACCCTCGTCCGAGTTGCAGATGATGTACTTATCGCCATCGTAGTTACGCGGCATGAAACTCCACTTGAGACCGGTCGGGAAGCCGGCACCGCCACGACCGCGCAGGGCGGAGAGCTTGACTTGTTCGATGATCTGCTCGGCCGGGGTTTTTTCAGCGAGTATCTTTTTGAGCGCCGCGTAGCCGCCGTTGGCGACATAGGTCGCTAGCGAGGCGGGGTTATCGTATCCCAGCGTCCAAGTGCACACCTTAACATCGGGGCTATTCAGGCTCATTTTAGCCCCGCCAAGAATGCGTCCACGGTCTCAGGCGTTAAGCGCGTGTGCATCTGATGATTGTTATGCAGACACAACGGCGCATCGCCACAGGCCCCAAAGCACTCGCCCTCTTTCAAGGTAAAACGACCGTCCGCCGTCGTCTCGCCAAAGCCGATCCCCAGCGCGGTCTTAAGCTTCTCCACCACCGCATCGACCCCCTGCAACTGGCAGGAGATATTGGTACACACCGTCAGCTTGTGCGTACCGACGGGCTTGAGGTCGTACATATTATAAAACGAGGCCACCTCATAGACGGCAATGGTCGGCATGCCAAGATAGTGCGCCACAAAGGCGATGGTCTCAGGAGATAGCCAGCCCTTCTCAACTTGGGCAATGCGCAACGCGCTCATCACCGCTGATTGTTTTTGGTCAGCCGGATACTTTGCGATCTCACGATCGATCTGGGCTAAGGATTCTGTCGTCAACATCGTAATTACCTATCAATCTCGCCAAACACGATATCCATCGTGCCGATGATCGCCACCGCGTCGGCCAGCATGTGGCCCGTCGCCATCTCGTTCATCGCCTGCAAATGGGCAAAACCCGGCGCACGGATCTTCATCCGATACGGCTTGTTCGCGCCATCTGACACCATGTAGATACCAAATTCGCCCTTGGGATGCTCAATCGCTGCATAGGCCTCGCCCGCCGGCACATGCATGCCCTCGGTAAAGAGTTTGAAGTGATGGATCATCGCCTCCATATTGCTCTTCATCGCCTCGCGCGACGGCGGGCCGACCTTGGCATTGCTGGTCATCACCGGGCCAGGGTTGACGCGCAACCACGCCACGCACTGCTGGATGATGCGGTTGGATTGGCGCATCTCTTCCATGCGCACCAGATAACGGTCATAACTGTCGCCGGTGCGACCGACCGGGATCTCAAAATCCATGCGGTCATAGACCTCATACGGCTGTTGCTTACGCAGGTCCCACGCAATGCCGGAACCGCGCAACATCGGGCCGCTGAAGCCCAAGGCCTTGGCGCGTTCCGGTGTCACCACACCGATGCCGACCAAGCGCTGTTTCCAGATGCGGTTATCGGTCAACAGCGTCTCGTAATCGTCGCAACAGGCCGGGAAACGGCGCGCGAAGTCATCGATAAAGTCCAACAACGAGCCTTGGCGATTGGCATTCAAGCGTTTGGCATCGGCCGCACTGCGGTTGACGGTATCGTACTGCGCCATCGAATCGGGCAGGTCGCGATAGACACCGCCCGGACGGTAATAGGCCGCGTGTAACCGTGCGCCCGTAGCCGCCTCGTAGATGTCCATCAGGTCTTCCCGTTCGCGGAAGGCGTAGAGGAACATGGTCATCGCGCCCACATCGAGCGCGTGCGCGCCGATCCAGAGCAGGTGATTCAGGATGCGGGTGATCTCGTCAAACATGACGCGGATATATTGCGCCCGCAACGGCACATCCACGCCGAGGAGTTTTTCCACCGCCAAGACATAGGCGTGCTCGTTACACATCATCGACACATAATCGAGGCGATCCATGTACGGCATGGCCTGCACGAAGGTCTTGTGTTCAGCAAGCTTCTCCGTCGCCCGATGCAAGAGACCGATATGCGGATCCACCCGTTCGATCAGCTCGCCGTCCATCTCCAGCACCATGCGCAAAACGCCGTGTGCCGCCGGGTGCTGGGGGCCAAAGTTGAGCGTGTAGTTGCGAATCTCAGACATGACCGGCTCCGTACCCTTCTTCACGCGTCACGCGCGGCGTCACCTCACGCGGCGGGATAGTGACTGGCTGATAGATCACGCGGCGTTGTTCGGGGTCGTAGCGCATCTCGACATGACCGCTGATGGGGAAATCCTTACGGAACGGGTGGCCGATAAACCCATAGTCGGACAAGATGCGACGCAGATCAGGGTGACCATCAAAGATGATGCCGTAGAGATCAAAACACTCACGCTCAAACCAGTTGGCGGCCGGCCAGATGGTATGCACGGACGGCACCACTGGCATAGACGCATCGGTCGCAAAGGTCCGCACCCGCACACGATGGTTACGGCGCACCGACAACAAATGGATCACCGAGGCAAGGCGCGGCTTATCGGTAAAACGCGTCGACTGGCCATCGCCGTAGGTCAAATAGTCGATGCCACAGAGGTCGATCAAGGTATCAAAACGCAGCGCCGTCGCATCACGCAACTGAAGCGCCGCCGCCAACAGGTTTTCGGCGGCCACCTCTATCGTCACCTCGCCCAAGGCGACGGTCGTATCAACAATCAAATCGCCCAGCGTGTCTTGCAGGCGTTCGGCGAGTGCTTCAGCAGTCAATGGCATGGGGGGCTCGTTCGGTTAGCGTGCGATGGTTTGGGTGCGCGAGATCTTCTTCTGCAACTGCAAGATACCGAACAACAGCGCCTCGGCTGTCGGCGGGCACCCCGGCACATAGATATCCACCGGCACGATGCGATCGCAGCCACGCACGACAGAATACGAATAATGGTAATAGCCACCGCCATTAGCGCACGAGCCCATAGAGATCACCCACTTGGGGTCGGGCATCTGGTCATAGACCTTACGCAGGGCGGGGGCCATCTTGTTGGTCAGCGTGCCGGCCACGATCATCACATCCGACTGGCGCGGGCTGGGGCGGAACACCACGCCGAAACGGTCAAGGTCGTAGCGCGATGCGCCGGCCTGCATCATCTCCACCGCGCAACACGCCAGACCAAAGGTCATCGGCCACAGCGAACCGTTCTTGGCCCAGTTGATGACGCTATCGGCCGTCGTGGTGACGAAGCCTTTTTCGAGGATACCTTCAATGCCCATAGCTCACTCCCAATCCAGTGCGCCCTTCATCCACTCGTAGGCGAAACCGACGATCAAGATGGAGAGGAACACGACCATGGACCAAAATCCGAACGCACCGATCTCTTCGAGGACGACGGCCCACGGGAAGAGAAAGGCGATCTCAAGATCAAACAGGATAAAGAGGATGGCGACGAGGTAATAACGCACATCGAAGCGCATGCGTGCATCCTCAAAGGCCTCAAAACCGCACTCGTAGGCGGAGAGTTTTTCGGGATCAGGGTGATGCGGGGAAAGCACCCAGCCTATCAAGATAGGACCCACACCGATGGCCAAACCGACCAAGACGAACATCAACACCGGGAAGTAGTTTTCCAACATGATTTTTGTGCTTCTGCTTTCAGGAACTCGTGGTCCGAATTCTAAAGGTACTCACTGCCGGGGTCAAATGACCGCTAAACGACAGCCCAACAGGCATTTGCAAAGAATCAACGACTTAAAAATATGCGCAAAAACGCATTAAAAAATTCGATGGTGCCGACGGAGAGACTCGAACTCTCACAGCTTGCGCCACAGCCACCTCAAGGCTGCGTGTCTACCAATTCCACCACGACGGCATAACGACCGATGTGCATACCGCCACACACCAGGGTAAAACTCTGTATTACAACTCTTTACTGCGGGATCGCGCCAACCGGGGTAACCGGGGCCGTCACCGGTGCGGCAGGCACCGAGGACTCAGGCACGGCGATCGTCGTCGAGGGCGACTGCGACGAAAACACCGTCAGGGCGATACTTGTTGCAAAAAACAGGGTGGCCAGAACGGCCGTCGTCCGGCTCAAAAAATTGGCCGAACCGGTCGCGCCAAACAGGCTGCCCGACGAACCGCTACCAAAGGCCGCGCCCATGTCCGCGCCCTTGCCGTGCTGCACCAGCACGAGGCCGATCACGGAGATAGCGGCTAAGACATGAAAAACCCAAACGATCTGTTCCATACACTACTTTCTAAGGATTAAGCCGCGCGACAAATGGCCAAGAAATCATCAGCCACCAAGGCCGCACCACCGATCAGGCCGCCGTCGATATCCGGCTGCGAGAGCAACTCCGCCGCGTTCGACGGCTTCATGCTACCGCCATATTGAATCACCACACCCGCCGCCACGATCGCATCGTGCTGCGCCAAACGCGCACGAATAAAGGCATGTACCGCCTGCGCCTGCGCCGGGGTCGCCGTCAGACCGGTGCCGATGGCCCACACCGGCTCATAGGCGACAACCGCACGAGCAAAGGCCGCAATGCCCGCCACCGCGATCACCGCATCCAACTGCCGCGCCACCACCGCCTCGGTCACGCCCGACTCGCGTTCTTGCAAGGACTCACCCACACATAAGATCGGGGTCAGGCCGGCCGCCTGCGCCGCAACGAACTTAGCCGCCACCATGGCATCGGTCTCGCCATACAGGCTACGCCGCTCAGAGTGGCCGATGATCACGAAGGCGCAGGCGAAATCCTTTAGCATGCTGGCAGACACCTCACCGGTGTATGCGCCCTTGGCGTGCTCGCTGAGGTTTTGCGCGCCCAAGTGCACGGGGGTTCCGCTCAAGGCCAGCTGCGCCTGCGCCAGATAAGGGAAGGGTACGCACACGGCGAGGTCGCAATTAAGCCCCTGAGCGCCGGCCACAACGCTCGCCAACAAAGCGGTGTTCTCGGCCAACGTCCCGTGCATCTTCCAATTACCAGCCACCAGTTTGCGACGCATCGCAAGCCTCCCTCATCAAAGAACACGGATTTTAACCAGCAACCGGCTTCCGGTCAATGCCGAGGCAGGGCAATCCACGGAAATTTGTTCTCGTCTTTCCTCGTTTTTTCTCGTCTTTCCACCCCGGATAAAACAACTCCGGGTGACGAGCTGGAATCTTAAACTGGACTCTATGTGGTGTACCGTGGGTAATGCCACCGGCACGCGGTGTATAAAGGGGCTGCGCGGCGCAGGCCGTTATAAGAAATGATTTGATGAACGCACTGAATTCCCGCCTACGCGGAGATGACGATAATGCAAAGGATTCGCGCTAGAACCCATTGACCGTGAAGGTCAATCGATCGTTTTTTCGGCGAGATATTTCTCGAGCCGACGAGACATTACATGACGATCAAAACGCCATTCATCGAGGAAGGTCGTGGCCAGGGCGCAGGGCTTATCTTTCATATCATAGATGCGGCCAAGATTAAACGGCTCACCCTGCTCCAAGGCTGCGCAGAGGTCTATCATGACGCGCGCCTCCTCCGTATCGGGGTTTTTATTGATGTACTTGGCAAGATTTTTGATGGCACTCATGGCGACTCCCTAGGGGGCATTAAAACACCGGCATCATAACGAGAATCGTCCTCGCGATGGTTACAGTTTTATGACGCACATCAACCAAAACGACCCGTAATATATTCTTCCGTCTGCTTGACCTTGGGCTTCACGAACAGCTCATCGGTCTTGCCAAACTCAATCAAATCACCGAGATACATAAACGCGGTAAAGTCAGAGATACGCGCCGCCTGTTGCATGTTGTGGGTCACGATGGCGATGGTGTATTCACGCTTCAACTCGTTAATCAACTCTTCAATCTTGGCGGTCGAGATCGGATCTAGGGCCGAGGTCGGCTCGTCCAGCAAGACGATATCCGGCTTCACCGCGACCGTCCGTGCGATGCACAGCCGTTGTTGCTGACCGCCGGACAACGACAGGCCCGACTGCTGCAACTTGTCCTTGACCTCGCCCCACAACGCGCCCTTGTTCAACGCCCACTCGACCCGCGCATCCATCTCGCTCTTGGAGAGGTTTTCATAAAGACGCACGCCAAAGGCGATGTTGTCATAAATAGTCATCGGGAACGGCGTCGGCTTCTGGAACACCATGCCGATCTTGGCGCGCACCAAGTTCAC
>QYQG01000022.1 GCA_007280375.1 Betaproteobacteria bacterium | reverse complement strand
GGAGGGGGATGGGACTGTGTTTCACCCTAAGCCTAGGTCGCGCGTGCGCACTGTTGGTCGGCCTCATGCTGCTAGGCTGCAACCGCCCCGACCCCATTCAAAAACAACAGGCCTTTGTCTTTGGCACCCAAGTCGAGGTCACGGTCTATGGCGGCGACCCCGCGCAGGCGCAACAGGCCATGAACACGGTCATCAAAGAGTTCGACCGCCTGCACCGCGCTTGGCATCCATGGGAGACTGGCGCGCTGGAACAGATCAACGCGGCCATCGCCGCCGGCCAGCGTGCGTCCATCGACGCCGAACTCGCCGCCCGCATAGCCGACGCCCGCCGATATGCCGTGCTGTCAGACCACCTTTTTAACCCCGCCATTGGCAATTTGGTGCGTCTGTGGGGTTTTCACAGCGACACCTTTATCGCCCGTCTGCCCGACCCGCACGCGCAAAAACGCCTCACCGACGCGCAACCCCGCCTGACCGATCTACGCATCGAGGGCGGCCAAATCAGCAGCCGCAACCCCACTGTCCGCATCGACCTCGGCGGCTACGCCAAGGGCTACGCCCTCGACCGCGCCGCGCAACACCTGCGTGCCGCCGGCATCCACCACGCCCTGATCAACATCGGCGGCAATGTCATGGCCCTAGGCCAACGCGGCGATCGACCGTGGCATGTGGCCATCCAACACCCGCGCCGCGCCGGCATCTTAGCCGAACTCGACCTCCATGACGGCGAGGCCATCGGCACCTCGGGCGACTATCAACGCTTCTTCGAGATCAACGGCCAGCGTTACTGTCACCTGATCGACCCACGCAGCGGCGCACCCGTCACACACACGCAGGCCGTGACCGTGTTAACCTCCGGGCCTGACGCGGGTGTGCGTTCTGATGTCCTCTCTAAACCCTTATTCATCGCCGCCGCGGCCGAGGTCTCTGGCCTCCTCCAACGCACCGGCATCACCCACGCCTTACGCGTCGATGCGCAAGGCCAGATCTTCACCACCGCCGCCTTCGCCTCCCGCCTAAGCTTTGCCCCGAACACCCCAACACCGCAGCCATTAGTTACACCATTACCCACACCATGACCGACGACAAAACCCCTCCGCGCAAAGAAATAAAGATCAACAAGGACAACGACGCTAGCGAGAGTAATCGCTCACCGCTACGGGGCCGGCATGTGCCCAAGACCCTGCGCCCGGGCAAGCCCCCCATGACCGCCAAACCGGCACCGGCCGCCGAGCCAGCCACAGCAAAACCACGCCAAGATGATGCGCCGCGCCGTCAGGGTCGCCCCGACGCAGGCCACGCGCCCGAGGCTAATCAGCCACCGCCACGCCACCCTGCGCGGCCGCGCGACTCCGCCTCCGCAAAACTCAAAAGCATAGAAGAACGGGGCGAGCGCGAAAAGCAACTGCTCACCTTCTTTGCGCCCTGCCCGCGCGGTCTCGAAGAAGAGCTGGCCCGTGAACTGGCCGAACTCGGCTGCGAGCATATCTCCGCCGGCCGTGCCGGATGTCATTTCGAGTCGCCCATGCCGCAGGCCTGGAAGGTCTGCCTGTGGAGCCGCCTCGCCATTCGCGTCCTCTGGCTCATCGACCACGGCAGCTATCAACACGAAGACGACCTCTACAACGCCGCGTTCACCATCCCGTGGACGCGCTGGTTCACCCACGACAAGACCATCGCCCTCAACACCGTCGCGCACGACTGCCCGCTACAAAGCCTCAATTTCGTCACCCTGCGCGTCAAGGATGCGATCTGCGACCGCTTCCGCGCCGACACCGGCGACCGCCCCAGCGTCGAAACACGCGAGCCCGATGTCCCTGTCCTCGTCTATCTCGACCGCGACCACTACACCTATTACATCGACCTCGTCGGCGTGCCGCTCAACCGCCGTGGCTACCGTATCGAACCCTCCGCCGCACCGATCAACGAAAACCTCGCCGCCGGCATGTTGCGACTCTCCGGCTGGCAGCCCGGCACGCCGCTCCTCGACCCGATGATGGGCGGCGGCACCATCTTGCTGGAAGCCGCGATGATGGCCTTGAACCAAGCACCGGGTCTAAAACGCCATTTCGCCTTTGAGAACCTGATCGGTTTTCGTCCCGATCTATGGACGCGCATCACCGAACAGGCCGAACGCGCGCGCAAGACCCCGACCGCGCTGCCGCTCTATGGGCTCGACATCGATCCACGCATGGTCAACGCCGCCCAGATCAACTTCCGCGCCGCGAGCGTCGGCTGGTGTATCCAAGTCGCGCACGGCGACGCCCTACTCATGTCACCGCCCGCCGAGACCGGCATGATCATCACCAACCCCCCTTACGGGATACGCCTAGGCGCGGACTCCGATGCGAACGCGACAGAAGCGAACGCAACTGACATCGCCGCCGCGATGGCGACGCTCTACAAAGGTCTAGGCGATGCGCTCAAAAAACGCTTCCCCGGCTGGACCGCATGGATCATCACCGGCGACCCCGAGCTGCCCGATAACATCGGCCTCAAGGCCACGCGCCGCACCCCGCTCTACAACGGCGCATTAGAGTGCCGTTTCCTGCGCTACGACATGGTGGCGGGGCAGAATCGCGACAAATAATCTACGCCGACTTGATCAAGGTCCCCACGCCCTCGTCGGTGAGGATCTCTAGCAATAAGGCGTGTTCGACGCGGCCGTCGATGATATGCACCGCCTTAACGCCATTGCGGGCGGCATCTAAGGCCGAGCCTATCTTGGGCAACATGCCGCCCGAGAGCGTGCCATCGGCGACGAGGCCATCGATCTGCCGGGGCGTAAGGCCGGTGAGAAGATTGCCTTTTTGATCAAGCACGCCCGGCGTATTGGTCAGTAGCACCAGCTTGTCGGCCTTTAAGACCTCCGCCAGTTTCCCCGCAACCACATCCGCATTGATATTGAAGGTCTCGCCCGCCGCACCGACCCCGATGGGGGCGATGACGGGGATGAAGTCGCCGCTATCCAGAAAGGCGATCAAGGACGGGTCGATCTGGGTAATCTCACCGACTTGGCCGATATCAATCAGATCGTCGGGGGCATCCTTGGACGGGATCAGCAGCTTCTTGGCACGGATAAAGTTGCCATCCTTGCCGGTCAGGCCCACAGCCTTGCCGCCCGCCTGATTGATCAGGCTGACAATCTCCTTGTTAACTTGGCCGCCCAAGACCATCTCGACCAACGCCATCGTCTCGGCATCCGTCACCCGCATACCTTGGATGAATTCCCCCTTCTTGCCGACGCGCTGTAGCAGGTCTTCGATCTGTGGCCCGCCGCCGTGGACGACGACAGGGTTGAGGCCGACCAGTTTTAACAGGACGACATCACGGGCGAAGGCCGCCTTCAGAACCGGGTCGGTCATCGCGTTGCCGCCGTATTTGATGACGACGGTCTTGTCCCAGAAACGCTGGATGTACGGCAGGGCCTCGGCGAGGATCTGTGCCTTGACGGCAGAGGAGACGCTGGTAATGGTCATGGCGCATCAATCAAGTCAAAAAGAGGGGTAATTGTAGCGCGTCAGGCGCGCCGTATTCTACAAATCACCATGCTCGCTTAAACGCCCGCGCGGGATAGAATAGCGTCCCCTGTCTTTGTCCCTCTAGGTCTTCATGATCGAATATTGGTGGCGCTCGTTAGCCATGCTCCTTGCCTTGGCCGTCTTTGCGAGCATCGTGGCCGCGCTGGCCGGCGCGTCGGCGGGCTGGTGGCTGTTTTGTGCAGGTCAGTTTGCGATTATCGTCTTTCATCAACGCCAACTGGCGCGGTTGTTGAGTTGGTTGGGCGAACGGCGCAGCACCTTGCCGACGACGAATGGTCACTGGGGCGAGATTTTTTATCTGGTGCAGCGTAATTATAAAAAGTGGCGTAGCGATAACCAGCGCGCGGCCGACGACAAACACGAGATGTTTCAGGTGGCGGGCGCCTTGCCAGAGGGCGTGGTCATCCTCGACGAGTCGCGCCGCATCGTATGGCTCAACGCCTCGGCACAGCGCCACCTCGGCCTTTCGCTTAAGCAGGACAAAGGTCAATATTTCAACTACCTCTTGCGCGAGCAACGCCTACTAGAATGGCTTGCCCGCGGGGATACCCTTGAAACGCTAACCATGCCGTCGCCCGTGACCAGCGACCGTAGTCTATCCTTGCAACTCGCCGCCTTGCCCAATGGTCGCCGCATGGTGCTCTCGCACGACATTACCGAACTGATTCGCCTCGACGAGATGCGGCGCGACTTCATCGCCAATGTCTCGCACGAATTGCGCACGCCAATCACCGTCATCGTCGGTTTTCTGGAGGCCTTTGCCGACATGAAAAATCCCGATCCCAACCAGTTTAAGGTGCAGATCGGCCTAATGCGCGAGCAGTCTGACCGCATCCGCGCGCTTATCGACGACCTGTTGACCCTAGCCCGCTTAGAGTCGGCCCCCGATCTTGCCAACGACAGCATCGATATCGCCGCATTGGGGCAACAGATCCTGAATGAAGCGCGTTCCCTCTCGCGTGGTCAGCACCTATTGAGCCTAGACATGGACACCCAAGGCATCCTGCAGGGCAGCCGGCCGGAGATCTACAGCGCCTGTATGAACTTAGTCACCAACGCCATCCGTTACACCCCCGTAGGCGGGGATATCACCCTGAGCTGGGATCAGGCCGCGAGCGGCGGCGTGCAATTCTCAGTACGCGATACGGGCGTAGGGATCGAGGCGCAACACCTTCCGCGCCTGACCGAACGCTTCTACCGCGTCAACCGAGGCCGCTCACGCGACAGCGGGGGTACAGGCTTGGGGTTGGCCATCGTCAAGCACGTCCTATTGCACCATCAGGGCCGCCTCAAGATCGAGAGCGCGTACACCAAAGGTAGCCTATTTACAGCCGTCTTCCCGGCGCAGCGATTTACGGTTGCAACACGATCGATCGATGCGACCCTCGCGTCAGCACAGCCAGAAAAATAATCTCGCCACACGACGACCACGCACCGTAGCTAAGGCGAACGCGAGGACAATGGAGTAGAATGAAGGTCATTTTTATCGGCGTGGACATCCATGATAGGCCTCTTAGTCGTTGCACACGGCACCCTCGGCAGTTCGTTGATCGAGTGTGTAACCTATGTCCTGGGCCATAAACCCACACAACTCGAATCCTTGGATCTCACCGCCTTCCCCGATGCCGGACTGATGCACGCCGAGGCCGAGGCCATGTTGGCACGCATCGATCAAGGCGACGGTGTCTTGGTGCTCGCCGATGTCTATGGCGCAACGCCATGCAACACCGTGTGCCGTTTATTATCGCCAGGGCATGTAGCCGTCGTCGTCGGCGTCAATGTCCCCATGCTTTTAAAAACGCTCACCTATCGCGATCGCGCCACACTAGAAGACTTGGCCACACGCGCCGAACACGGCGCCCGCGAAGGGGTGCTGCGTCTCGCTGGAGAATGCAACGCCCATGCGTGAATGCGACATCATCGTCATCAACCGGCTCGGCCTACATGCCCGCGCCTCGGCCAAACTGACCCAGCTCGCCGCTGGATTCAAGGCTGAGATCTGGCTCACCCGTAACGGCCGCCGCGTCAACGGCAAGAGCATCATGGGCGTGATGATGCTGGCCGCCGCCCAGGGCACAACAGTACGGGTCGAGACGCACGGCGACGACGAAACGGTCGCGCTCAACGCCATCACCGCCCTATTCGCCAATCGTTTTGGCGAGGAGGTCTAACGATGACGCTCGCTCTGCATGGTCTAGGCGTCTCGCAAGGTTATGCCATCGGCATCGCGCAGCGCTTCTCGCATGACCGACTAGAGGCGCCACACTATATCTTGCGCAAGACCGACCTCGCGGCCGAGATCGCCCGCTTTGATGCGGCCGTCACCGCCGTGCGCGTCGCCTTGGGCGAGTTACACCAACATATCCCCGAGGGCGCGCCCTCCGAACTACGCGCGTTTCTCGACCTGCATCGCCTCATCCTCGACGACTCCCTGCTCTGCGAGGCCCCCAAGCAACTCATCCTCGACACCCAGTGCAACGCCGAATGGGCCTTGGCGCAACAATCTAGCCACCTGATCGCCCAATTCCAAGCCATCGAAGACGCCTATTTCCGCGAACGCTGGCACGATGTCCGGCAAGTCGCCGAGAAGGTCCTCAAAGAGCTGATGGGCCACCCCGCCAAGATGCCTGTCGGAGGCCATAAACAGGCCGATGCCCCAACCATCTTGGTCGCACACGACCTCTCGCCGTCGGACATGGTGCTCTTTAAACGCCAGTCCTACGCGGGTTTCATCACCGATCTGGGCGGCATGACCTCGCACACCGCCATCCTCGCGCGCAGTCTCAACATCCCCGCTGTGATGGCCCTGCATAATGCCCATGGCCTCGTGCAAGACGGTGACATGCTCATCATCGACGGCGTGGCCGGCGTGTTGCTGGTCAATCCAGACAACCTCACGCTGGACGAATATCATCTCCGCCAGCGCCAATGGCAACTCGAACAAAAGAAACTCCGCCGCCTCAAGACCAGTCCGTCCACCACGCTCGATGGCCAAGCGGTGGAGCTGTTAGCCAACATCGACCTGCCCTGCGATGTCGACGAGGCCCTCGCCGAAAACGCCGCCGGCGTGGGGCTGTTCCGCACCGAGTTTTTATACATGAACCGCGATCTCCCCCCCACGGAGGACGAGCAATTTGAGGCCTACCGGCAGGTGCTCATGGCGATGCAAGACCGCCCCGTCGTGATCCGCACCCTCGATGTGGGCGCAGACAAGTCCTTGCCGTGGATGACACAGGTGAGCGAAAACCCAGCCCTCGGCCTGCGCGCGATCCGCCTCTGCCTTGCCGAACCGCAACTCTTTTTGACGCAGATCCGCGCCATTTTGCGCGCCGCGCAAACCGGCAACGCGCGCATGCTGATCCCCATGATCGCCAGCCTGTCCGAGCTTGACCAAGCCCTCGCGCTGATCGCGACGGCCAAACAACAACTGCGCGACGAGGGGGTCCCCTTCAACGACGCCGTGCCGGTGGGCGGCATGATCGAGGTGCCTGCAGCGGCGCTGGCCGTCGAATGGTTTGCCAAGCGGCTCGACTTTCTCTCCATAGGTACCAACGACCTGATCCAGTACACCTTGGCGATCGACCGCACCGACGACAGTGTGGCGCATCTCTACGATCCGCTACACCCCGCGATCCTGCACCTCATATCGCACACCTTGCGGACCAGCCAACGCCTAGGCATCCCGGTCTCTGTCTGCGGCGAGATGGCCGGCGATACGCAACTCACCCGACTCCTCTTAGGCATGGGCCTACGCAGCTTCTCCATGCACCCGGCGCATATCTTGCGCGTCAAGCAACAAATCTTGCGTAGTCATGTCGCCGATCTGGTCGCCCCTGTCGCGCGCCTACTCCGCGCCGGCGAGGCCGCGCACATCCAAGCCAAACTCGCTCGCATCAACGAGCCCTGATAGCCAGGCCAAGGTCGCCCCAAGCCCGAGCAACGACCTACATAGACTCAACAACCCAGCGGGTCACGGTCGCTGTGGCGTGGGCGCACTGATTACCGCGCGCGGCATCAAAGGCCGCGTACTCCTCGGGTTTCCACATATCGTAGGTCTGGCCGGTGAATTGCTGCTGCAGTTCCTGACAGGTGATCCCGCCAAACTCGGCACGAAAACGATCCACCAAGGCCTGGCCTTTCTTGAAGTTGTTGATGAACCGGCCCTTGTCCAGCTTATCGCGATCACGGCCGCGTTTAGCGGAGAGCGCCATCAAGCCGCCCGTCAACGCGCCACACGCGCCCACGCCCGACAGACCGCCACCACCCGATAGACCATGGCTAGCCTTGATGACGCTATCGTCGATCACGCCTACCGTCTCTTGCACCGCCGCCAACACGCATTGCGGGCAACAGCCGTAGTCCAACTCGTACCTCAGCGCCTTGTCATACGCGAGCTGCGCCAAGGCCTGCTTGTCGGTGGATGCTTCCGAGGGGGTCACTGCGTTTTCCATCGCCGGCTCCTTACATTAGACATGTCTAATGTACAGTAAACCTCTGCCGGTGTCTTGCCTCTCTACGGGCCAGACTAGGCCGCCAGCAAGGTTTTCAGCTCGCCGTTTTGATAGAGCTCCATCATGACATCTGAACCGCCCACAAACTCACCCTTGATATAGAGCTGCGGGATAGTCGGCCAATTAGAGAAGGTCTTGATCCCCTCGCGGATCTCGGCATCCGCCAAGACATTAACGGCAAGGAAATCCTCAACGCCACAGGCCTTGAGGATCTGCGTCGCCCGCGACGAAAAGCCGCATTGCGGAAACTGCGGGCTGCCCTTCATGTAGAGCACAACGGCGTGGCCTTCGACCTGCTGGCGTATAGTTTCTTGAGCGTTCATGGTTATTCCCTAGTAAAAGACTCGGGTATTATAGCGTCATGCACGCCATGCTGTCAGAATAGCGTGCATGGCTACCCGCTTTATCGACAGCGCCCGTGCGTTTTTAACAACAACGGGCACGACCTCACCCGACCTCTCGCGCTATACCGTGCTGGTGCCTCACTATCACGCGGTGCAACCGTTTATCGCCGCGTTACGCCACGAAATGGCGGCCCCGGTCTTTATGCCCCCGCAGTGTTACACCCTGCCCGCGTGGGCGGCCGAAGTCGCCACACACGACCCCGTGCCGATGGCCTTACGCCTAGCAAGGCTCTACGATGCGCTCCGCAAACAGCACTGGTTGCCGGAAGGTGCGGCGTGCTGGGGCTTAGCGCATAGCCTGCTGGAGCTCATCGAAGAACTCGATGCGGCCAACTTACAACCGCCCGCCTCTGCCGCTGCGTTCTCCGCGCAACTGGCCGCCATCGAACGGCGTTACACGCACGCCCCATTGGCCATGGAGGCCGCCTTGATCTTTGCCCTCTGGCGCGCCGATCATAGCGAGAACGCCGGACAGCAACGCGTCTATGCCCAACAACTCGCCACCCGCATCCAGACTACGACAGCGCCGGTATTCTTACTCGGCCTCAGCGGATTATCCGGCCTAGAAAATCGCGCCCTGCAACAGCTCGCCGAACGGGTGAGCGTCGTTGATCTGCCCATTGCCGTACGCTTTCCCGAACGCGAACACGCCCTACGCGTGGCATGGGCAACAGACATCACCACACCCTTACGCGACCGCGCTGCCGCCCTGGCCGCAGACATGCCCCACAGCCCCTTCCAAGACGCGCTCCACTATTACGCCGCCACCGATCTAGAAGATGAGGCGCAGACCGCCGCGCTCTGGGTGCGTCAACGCCTCGCCGCCGGCGATCGCCACATCGCGCTCATCGCCTTGGATCGCCTCGCCGCACGGCGTCTCCGCGCGCTCTTGGAGCGTAGCGACATCCTCATCCAAGACGAGACCGGATGGTCCTTCCCAACCACCGTCGTCAGCCATGTCATCGACCGCTGGCAGGCTTTATTTGCCGACGACTTTTATCACCGTACCGTCCTCGATTTTCTCAGCTCCCCGTATTGTTTAGCCGACCTCAGCGCGTCCGAGCGCCAACAGGCCCTGGCCGAATTAAATACCGTCTATGTGCGCACCGGCGTGGCGTGCGGGATAGAGGCCATCAAGCATGTAACGGACGCACGCACGCCCGTCGCTCGTGCGGTGATAGCGCGTCTGCATGATGCCGCGCAACTATTCCAGCCACAGGCGCGGACACTCGTCGATTGGCTGGCCCGACTCGATGAGCTATTTATCCGCATGGGCATCACCCCGGCGTTAGAGGCCGACAGCGCGGGACAACAACTCCTTCAACTTCTGGCCACACTCAAGGCCGCCGTCGCCCCGACGATCCTCAATAACACGCGCTATCAGCGTAGCGAATGGGCCGCGTGGTTGGCACAAGGACTAGACGCTGCCAACTATCAAGAGACCCACATCACCAGCACGGTACGCCTGACCCACCTCGCCGCCGCCCGCATGCGCGATTTCGACGCCGTACTTTGCCTAGGCGCGGACGCACGCCACCTGCCCGGCGACCCCACCCCCAGCCTGCTCGCCGATGCGGTGCGCGGCGAGCTAGGACTCCCCGGCCGGGCCGAGCACGCCCAACGCGCAGTAGCGGCCTTAGGCGACATCCTCGCGCGCGCCAACCGCGTCTTATTGACTTGGCAGGCGCAGGTTAACGGTGACGCCAACAGCCCCGCCCCCGACCTCTTACGCCTCGATACCGTACATGCAACAGCATGGGGAAAGCGCCTGTACCCCACGCCACGCCATCCGCACCATGCCCCCGCCGTCGACCTACCCAGCCCCCGCTATGAAATCGCCGCAGCCACCTTACCGCGCCTGCCTGAAAAACTCAGCGCCTCAGCGTGGCAGGCCCTCATCCGCTGCCCCTATCAATACTTCGCCCGCTACAGCCTCGGTCTCGACGCACAAGATGAAGTCATCGAAGAGATGGCCAAGAAGGACTATGGGGTCTGTGTACACCGCATATTGGCCGAGTTCCATACCGCCCACGCCACCTTAAACGCGAGCGAGCGTGCCGCACTAGAGGCCGAACTACGCGAACTCAGCCAAAAAAACTTCTCTACCTGGACGCGCTACACCCTCCCTGCCTATGCATGGCAGGCGCGTTGGGAGGCCATACTCCCCGCCTATCTGGACTGGGCCATCGCCTACAGCGCACACGGCCACCACTGCATCGAGACAGAGCAGTCCTACTCCACGCCATTACAGCTAGACGACGGGCAAACGATCACCCTCTATGGCCGCATCGATCGGTGTGATGACGGGCCCAACGGACGCGCGGTCATCGACTACAAGACGCAAGCGCATACCGCGCTACAACAGCAGATACATCCCGACCAAGAAGCGATACAACTCCCCTTCTACGGCCTCCTCACGGGCGCGGGCGCGGCCCTCTTTGTCGGCGTAGACGACCCTGAGCAAACGCGCAGTTACACTGCCCCGGCACCGTTTGTAGACGCAGTTCAGGCCGAAACCGAACGCCTGCACACCACCTTTTCCGCCCTCGCCGCCGGACACCTATTGCCCGCGCACGGCATAGAGGAGGCATGCAAATACTGTAGCGTACGCGGCCTCTGTCGCAAGGACGACCGCGGGGTTCATGCGCCCGATGCGGCTTGACTTAATGCCGCAATACAGGTCTAATACGCGACCTCGCGCTGATGTGCGAGCGCGCACATGGCCAATTAGCTCAGTTGGTAGAGCAGCGGATTGAAAATCCGCGTGTCCTTGGTTCGATTCCGAGATTGGCCACCACT
>QYQG01000070.1 GCA_007280375.1 Betaproteobacteria bacterium | reverse complement strand
GCGTGCGCTTGGGCGGCCCGGCGCGTTATCAAGGCGAGTGGCATGAACGGCCACCGCTGGGTGAGGGCGCGGCGGCGACCGGCGCGGATATCGAACGGGCCTTGGGCTTGGTGCGCCACGGCGTGCTGTTGTGGTTGGCGGTGGCGTTTGTGCTGGGGTTTAGTCATGCTTGAACACGGTGGCCGGCTACGGCGCGCGGCGGCGATCTATGACATCCCGTTGGCCGATTGGTTAGATCTTTCGACCGGCATTAACCCGAACGGTTGGCCGGTTCCTCCGTTACCCGCGGCGGTGTGGCAACGCTTGCCGGAGGAGGACGACGGTTTGACGGCGGTGGCGTGTGCCTATTATGGGGCGCAGGGGTGTCTGCCGATGGCCGGTTCGCAGGCAGCGATTCAGGCCTTGCCGCGTCTCTTTGCGCCGTGTCGCGTCGCTGTGGTTCAGCCGGGTTATGCCGAGCACGCCGAGGCGTGGCGCGCGGCGGGGCATACGGTGGTGGCGGTGGATGCGCGCGCGCCCTTGCAGGATGCGAGCGTGTCTGTCCTCGTGTTGATCCATCCGAACAACCCTACCGGTCAGGTTTACACGCTGGCTGACCTGCGGGCATGGCACGCGATCTTGGCGGCGCGCGGGGGTTGGCTGGTGGTGGATGAGGCGTTCATGGATGCGACGCCGGCGTTTAGTTTGGCTGCGGATACGCATCTGCCGGGCCTGATCGTGTTGCGTTCCTTGGGTAAGTTTTTTGGTTTGGCGGGGGCGCGGGTGGGCTTTGTGTTGGCGGAGGCCGCGTTGTTGGCGCGTCTTGCCGATCTGCTGGGGCCGTGGACGCTGAGCGGTCCGGCGCGTGCGGTGGCGCAGGCGGCGTTGCACGATCGTGACTGGCAGGCGATGGCGCGGACGCAGTTGCACGCTGCGGGGGTGCGGCTGGCGACGCTTTTGACCGCGCATGGCCTGCCGCCGACGGGGGGAACGGCGTTGTTTCAATGGGTGGAGCGCGCGCGGGCGGAGGTGCTGCAGCGTGGTTTGGCCGAGCAGGGCATCTTGACGCGCGTGTTCGCCGCGCCGGCGAGTGTGCGCTTCGGTCTGCCCGCGAACGAAGGCGATTGGGCGCGTCTGGATGATGCGTTGGTGGCGTTGGCGTTATGAAAACGCCGACTGTGATGGTGCAAGGCTGCACCTCGGACGCGGGCAAGAGTGCGTTGGTGACGGCGTTGTGTCGTTGGCTTAAACGGCGCGGCGTGCAGGTGGCACCGTTTAAGCCGCAGAATATGGCGCTCAATAGCGCGGTGACTCTGGATGGCGGCGAGATCGGGCGGGCGCAGGCGGTGCAGGCGCAGGCCTGTGGCGTGGCGCCGCATACGGATATGAATCCGATCTTGTTGAAGCCGAATTCGGATACGGGCTGTCAGGTGATCGTGCAGGGGCGCGCCTTGACGAATATGGAGGCCACGGCGTATCACGCCTATAAGCCGACGGCGCGGGCGGCGGTGTTGCAGTCCTACACGCGGCTGGCGGCGCAGTATGCGGCGATCGTGGTCGAGGGCGCGGGTAGTCCGGCGGAGATCAATCTGCGTGCGGGTGATATTGCGAATATGGGCTTTGCCGAGGCGGTCGATTGTCCGGTGATCTTGATCGCGGACATCGACCGGGGCGGCGTGTTTGCACACATGGTCGGCACGCTGGCGCTGTTAACGGAGACCGAACGGGCGCGGGTTCAGGGTCTTGTTATCAATCGTTTTCGCGGCGATATCGCCTTGTTGCAACCGGGGCTGGCATGGCTGGAACGGGAGACGGGCAAGCCGGTGCTGGGGGTGTTGCCGTATCTGCATGGCCTGGATCTGGAGGCGGAGGATGCCGTGCCGCGTGCCTCGGCGGCGGTGACGGGCGGGTTTCGTGTTGTCGTCCCGGTGTTGCCGCGCATCTCGAATCACACGGATTTTGATGCCTTGCGCCGCCATCCCGGTGTGGATTTCCATTTTGCGCCCTTGACTGAGCCCCCGGCGGCGGCCGATCTGATCATCTTGCCTGGCTCTAAATCGGTGCAGGCCGATCTGCAGGCCTTGCGCGCACATGGGTGGGAGGCACATCTGCAACGGCATCTGCGTTATGGTGGGCGGGTGCTGGGGATTTGCGGCGGTTTTCAGATGTTGGGGCAGGCCTTGCACGATCCGTTGGGGATCGAAGGTGCGCCGGGGTCGGTGGCAGGTTTGGGTTGGTTGGAGGCTTCGACGACGCTGGCGGCTGAGAAGCAGTTACGCACGGTGAGTGGGCGTTTGAGTTGGGACGCTGCGGCGGTGAGCGGTTATGAGATCCACGCCGGGGTGACTTTGGGGCCGGCCTTGGCGCGGCCGTTTGCACATTTGGATGGCCGTGATGATGGCGCGTGTTCGGCGGATGGGCAGGTCGCCGGGACTTATCTGCACGGTCTGTTTGATACCCGGCTTGCTGCGGATGCGATACTGGCGTGGGCGGGTTTGTCTGTGGCGGCGGCGCCGGATATGCAGGCCTTGCGCGAGGCGGCGATTGATCGGCTGGCGGACGCGGTCGAGACTCATCTGGATACGGCGCGTTTATTAATGATCTTGGAGGGGGTATGACGGCGTTAATCATCGGTGGGGCGCGTTCGGGTAAGAGCCGTTATGCACAGGGCTGGGCCGAGCGCGGTGGGGCTGCGGTGGCGTTGATCGCGACGGGACAGGCGCGGGACGCGGAGATGGCGGCGCGCATCGCCCGGCATCAGGCGGAGCGCCCAGCGGCGTGGCAGACGGTGGAGGAGCCGATACATTTGGCGGCGGTCTTGCAGCGGGCGGCAGGCGCGGGGCGTTGTGTGGTGGTCGATTGTTTGACGCTGTGGGTGTTGAACCTACTTGAGGCGGGGGAGTCGGTGTTTGTCGAGGAACGCGCTGCGTTGTTAGCGCTTGTGCCTCAGCTTGCGGGTGAGGTGATTTTTGTCTCTAATGAGGTGGGCTTGGGTGTGATCCCAATGGGGAGTCTGAGTCGTCGTTTCGTCGATGAGGCGGGTTGGTTGAATCAGGATCTAGCGGCCATCGTTGATACGGTGGTGTTTGTGGCGGCGGGTTTGCCGCTGGTGATGAAGGGTGTGGTCGATGTTTAAGGTTAAAACTCAAGACGAGGCGATGCGGGCAGCGGCGGTGGCGCGGCAGGGACAGTTGACCAAGCCGCCGGGTGCCTTGGGCGCGTTGGAGGGGGTGGCGATTCGCTTGGCGGCGATGCAGGGCGTTGCGCGGCCGCAGGTGGATAGGGTGTGGATTGCGGTCTTTGCCGGCGATCATGGCGTGGCGGCGGAGGGCGTGTCGGCCTTTCCGCAGGCGGTGACGGCAGAGATGGTGAAGAACTTTGCTCGTGGCGGGGCGGCGATTAGTGTCGCGGCGCGGGCCATCGGCGCGTCGTTGGAGGTGGTGAATCTGGGGACGGTGGTGGATATTTCGTCTGTGCCCGGGGTGCTGCATCTGAGGCTGGGCGCGGGGACGGCTAACTTTACGCAGACGGCGGCGATGACCGATGCACAGTGCGCGGCGGCGATGGCGGCGGGGTGTGAGAGTGTGGTGCGGGCGCAGGCGGCGGGGATGCAGTTGTATATCGGTGGCGAGATGGGGATCGCCAATACGACCAGCGCGGCGGCCGTGGCCTGTGCCCTGTTGCAGGAACGGCCTGAACGATTGGCTGGGCCGGGGACGGGCTTGGATGCGGCGGGTGTGACGCACAAGGCTGAGGTGATTGCGCGCGCCTTGGCCTTGCATCAGGCGTCGGCGGCTGTGCCGCTGGAGATCTTGCGGCGTTTGGGCGGTTTTGAGATCGCCGCCCTGACGGGGGCGTATCTGGCCTGCGCGGAACAGGGTCTGTCAGTCTTGATCGATGGCTTTATCAGCACGGTCGCGGCCTTGGCGGCGGAGCGGCTTGCCCCGGGCGCGGCGGCGTGGTTTATCTACGCGCATACCTCGGCCGAGCCGGGCCATGCGCGGGTGTTGGCGGCCTTGGCGGCACAGCCCTTGTTGGGCTTGGGGATGCGTCTGGGCGAGGCGAGTGGGGCGGCGGTGGCCGTGCCGTTGTTGCGTCTAGCGTGTGCTTTACATAACGAGATGGCGACCTTTGCGGAGGCGGGGGTGAGTGATGGCCATTGACGGCGCGGTGGTAGTGACCGTTTTGCGGCACGGGGTGTGCGAGGGGCGTAATCATGTGTTTCGCGGCGTGACGGATGACCCCTTGTCGGCTGAGGGGTGGGCGCAGATGCGGGCGGTGCGCTTGGGCGCGTTTGAGAGCGTGACGACCTCGCCCTTGCAGCGTTGCGCGGCCTTTGCGACGGAGTTTGCGGCGCAACGCGGTCTGCCTTTACAGGTTGAGGCGGGCTTTCGTGAGCGCGATTTTGGCGCGTGGGAAGGGCTGACGGCCGACGAGGTGGCGACGCGTTTTCCGACCCACGGCGATCCGCGCCAGAACCCGTATGACAATGCGCCGGAGGGCGGTGAGGCGTATCCGCTCTTTCGCGCGCGGGTGGAGACGGTGTGGGCTTTGTTCTCGGCGCAGTTGTCGCCCGGCTCGCATCTGTTGGTCGCGCACGCGGGGATTATGCGGGCGTTGTTGGTGCATCTCTTGGGGCTGCCGGCGGAAAATCTGTACCGCCTTAACCTGCCCAATGCGGGGCATTTTACGGTGTCCTTGTTGGCCGGCCACGCGCCGGTGTTGTTGGCGTTGAATGGTCATGCGTGAGTTGATCTTTGCCTTTCAGTTTATGACGCGCCTGCCGATGCCGCGCGTGGCGGGCTTTACGCCGTTGCGCCAAGCGCGGGCGGCGGGCTGGTTTCCCGTGGTGGGTTTGGTGGTGGGCGCGTTGGTGGCCGTGCCGTTGCTGCTCGTGCCCGACCCGCGTCTGGCGGCCTTGCTGGCGCTCGTGGTGTGGGTCGGGGTGACGGGCGGCTTGCATCTCGATGGTCTGGCCGATTTGGCCGATGCGCTGGGTGCAACACACAGCGCGGCGCAGGGTGATCGTGAACGATTCTTGGCGGTGTTGGCGGATCCGCATATCGGCAGTTTTGGTGTGATCGCCGTGCTGTTGCAACTGCTGGCCAAGTTTGTGTTGCTGTGGCTGTTGGCTGAGACGCCGGCGGCGTGGTGGACTGTGCCCGTGATTGCGGCGTGGGCGCGTTTTGGCGCCTTGTTTTGGGGGCGTTTTTTGCCGCCCCTTAAGGCATCTGGTTTGGGCGTGGCATGGCGTGGCGGGCGGCGGGTGACGCTTGTTTGGGGCGTGACCTTGTTGGCGCTCTGTGCGGTCGTTAGCCCGGTGTTGCTGATCGCCCCGTTGGGGGTGGTGGCGTGGTGGGCATTTTTGCGGGTGCGCGTGGGCGGGATGACGGGCGATTGTTTGGGTGCGGGGATAGAGCTGATTGAGGTAGGATTGCTCTTTGGCGTGTTATCCATCGTTGCGTAAGTGCTGTTCGCCAGCACGCTGGCTCCTACAATGGTGGTTGCTATGCACG
>QYQG01000083.1 GCA_007280375.1 Betaproteobacteria bacterium | reverse complement strand
CGTGAGGTATGCAATAAAGGCATCGTCCGTCTCGTCCGAACGGTGCGAGAGCACCGTGATATAGCCGGCACGACGCGCCATGTCGATGGCCTGGAAGGTCTCCGACAGGGTGCCGATCTGGTTAACCTTGATGAGGATGGAGTTGGCCACGCCCTTGGCGATGCCTTCCGCCAAAATACGCGGATTGGTCACGAACACATCGTCGCCGACCAACTGGATGCGCGCACCGAGACGGTCTGTTTGCAACTTCCAGCCGTCCCAATCGCCCTCGGCAAAGCCGTCTTCGATGCTAATGATGGGGTATTTATCGACCCACGCGGCGAGGTAATCGACCATTTCAGCGGAGGTCAACGAGCGGTTCTCGGAGGCCAACACATAATTGCCGTTTTCATAATATTCGCTAGCCGCACAATCGAGGCCGATGCAGACATCGACGCCCGGCGTGTAACCGGCCTTTTCGATCGCCTGCATGATGAACGACAAGGCCTCTTCGTTCGACTTCAGGTTAGGCGCAAAGCCGCCCTCATCGCCCACACCGGTGGCGTGACCCGCCTTGTTGAGCAAACCGCGCAGGGCGTGGAAGACCTCGGCGCCGCAACGCAGCGCCTCGCGGAAGGTCGGACGACCGACCGGGATGATCATGAATTCCTGCATATCGACGCTGTTGTCGGCATGTGCACCGCCGTTGATGACATTCATCATCGGCACCGGCAGGCGCATCGGGCCGGCACCGCCGAGATAACGATACAAAGGCAAGCCAGCCTCTTCCGCCGCCGCCCGTGCACAGGCCAGAGACACCGCCAAGGTCGCGTTCGCGCCCAGACGCGACTTGTTGTCCGTGCCGTCAAGGTCGATCAAGGTCTGGTCGATAAACGACTGATCTTCCGCATCGAGGCCCAGGATAGCCTCGGCGATCTCGGTGTTCACATTGTCCACGGCCTGGGTCACGCCCTTGCCCAGATAACGGCCCTTGTCGCCATCGCGCAGCTCGATCGCCTCGCGCGAACCGGTGGAGGCACCGGACGGCACGGCGGCGCGGCCCATGACCCCAGACTCTAGGATGACATCGGCCTCAATGGTCGGGTTACCGCGTGAATCTAAGATCTCGCGGGCGATGATATCAACGATAGCGCTCATTTCTGTTTCCCTTTCTACTAAGTTTCAAATTCTTTGGTCGCGTATGTAAAGGCCATTGTAAGGCCTCCTTACGACCTCATTTACAAACGGGTTTCGATAAAACCCCTTTGTTTGGTCAACGCATCCATCTCTCTCAGCGTCTCCAGCAATTCCTTCATCAGGTGCAAGGGCCACGCGTTAGGGCCGTCCGAAGCGGCATTGGCCGGATCCGGGTGCGTTTCCGCAAAGACCCCTGCCACACCCACCGCCACCGCCGCGCGCGCCAACACCGGCACAAACTCGCGCTGACCGCCGCTGGTCGTGCCTTGTCCGCCCGGCTGTTGCACCGAATGGGTGGCATCAAAGACCACCGGACAGCCGGTCTCGCGCATCACCGCGAGGCTACGCATATCCGACACCAAGGTGTTATAACCAAACGATGCGCCGCGCTCGCAGACCATGATGGTGTCCGCGCCGCCGTTGGCATCCTTGGCCTTCGCTACCACATGCTTCATATCCCACGGTGCCAAGAACTGCCCCTTCTTGATATTCACCGGCTTACCCGAGGCCGCACAGGCGGCGATAAAATCGGTCTGCCGACACAAAAAGGCCGGCGTTTGCAGGACATCCACCACAGCCGCCACCTGCGCGATCTCCGCCTCGGCATGGACATCGGTCAACACCGGCACGCCAATCTGTTTACGCACCTCAGACAAGATACGCAGACCTTCGTCGATGCCAAAACCGCGAAACGATTTTCCGCTCGAACGATTCGCCTTGTCATAAGACGACTTATAGATAAAGGGGATGCCCAGCTCGGCGCAGATCTCTTTGAGCGTCCCGGCCGTATCCATGGCCATCTGCTCCGACTCGATCACGCACGGGCCCGCAATCAAAAACACAGGGTGATCCAAACCAACTTCAAAGCCACACAGTTTCATCGGGTCTCCTTCTGGGTAATCGTGGCCTTAACCATCGCGGCCTGAATAAATGCGGTAAACAACGGATGCCCCTCACGCGGATTCGAGGTGAACTCCGGGTGAAACTGACAGGCGACGAACCACGGATGCACCGTGCGCGGTAACTCAACCATCTCACACAGATCGGTCCCCGGTGCACGACCTGCCACCACCAGACCCTTGGCCTCTAGCGCCGTCAACAGGTGATTGTTGACCTCATAGCGATGCCGATGCCGTTCACGGATCTCGGCCGCGCCGTAGATCTCGCGCGCCAGACTGCCCTCTTTCAAGAGGCACACCTGCCCGCCCAGACGCATCGTACCGCCTAAGTCAGAGTCTGCATCGCGGTGTTCCATCTGACCATCCGCCGTCTGCCATTCGGTAATCAGGCCGACCACGGGGAAGGGTGTAGCGGCCTCGAACTCGGTCGAATGCGCGCCGGTCATGCCCGCGACATGGCGCGCATACTCGACCACCGCCATCTGCATCCCTAGGCAAATACCCAGATACGGGACGCGGTTCTCACGCGCATAACGGATCGCGGCGATCTTACCCTCGGTGCCGCGCCGACCAAAACCGCCCGGCACCAACACCGCGTCCATCGCCTGCAACGCATCGCAACCATTTTTTTCAAAATCTTCTGAATCCATGTAATGGATCCGCACCCGACTACGCGTATGGATACCCGCATGCACCATCGCCTCGGTCAGGGATTTATACGACTCGGTCAGATCAACATATTTGCCCACGAAGGCGATGTTGACCTCACGCTCGGGATGCTCCAAGGCCTCCACCAAGCGTTGCCACACCGACAGATCGGCGGCGCGGGCGAGGATGTTGAGCTTGTGGCAGACGATCTCATCCAACATCTGCGCGTGCAACATGCCGGGGACCTTGTAGATAGACGACGCATCCAAGGCCTCGATCACCGCCTCCGGCATCACATTACAGAACAGGGCGATCTTGCGCCGTTCCTCAATCGGGATCTCACGGTCAGCGCGACAGAGCAAGACATCGGGCTGGATACCGATCTGACGCAACTCCTTTACCGAGTGTTGCGTGGGTTTGGTCTTTAGCTCCCCCGCCGCCGCGATATACGGCAACAAGGTGAGGTGCATATAGCAGACATTGTTGCGCCCCTCATCCAGCCCCATCTGCCGGATGGCCTCTAGGAACGGCAGGGATTCGATATCGCCCACCGTACCGCCGATCTCGACCATGGCCACATCGACATCACCCGCACCGGCGCGGATCTGCGCCTTGATCGCGTCCGTGATGTGTGGGATGACCTGCACCGTCTTGCCCAGATATTCACCGCGCCGCTCTTTTTTGATCACCGCATCGTAGATCTGGCCGGTGCTAAAGCTATTCGAGCGCGTCATCTTGGCGCGGGTAAAGCGCTCGTAATGACCCAGATCGAGATCGGTCTCCGCGCCGTCTTCGGTGACAAAGACCTCACCATGTTGGAACGGCGACATCGTGCCCGGATCGACATTGATGTAGGGATCCAGCTTTAAGAGGGTGACCTTAAGGCCGCGCGACTCAAGGATAGCGGCCAACGACGCAGCGGCAATACCTTTGCCCAAAGAGGACACAACGCCGCCGGTGACAAAGACATACTTGGGCATGTTTTAAAGCTCGAGTGGTGACGACGAATGATACCTAAAAACCCATCTCCATAACAGGGCAAGCCCTATTTTTAACAAAAAACAGCGCGCAGCATCCGGTAAAATGCGCGCATCCTCGCCATCCTATCGCCGTCCCTGCCCATGCCAACCGATCAGACTCGCCGCTTTCTCCTCGAAAATATCGATATCCGGGGTGCGTGGGTGCGTCTCGACAGCGCATGGCAATCGCTCGCCGCCGGGCGCAACTACCCTCCCCCCGTGGCCGACCTGCTCGGCGAGATGGCCGCGGTCAGCGTCCTGCTCGCCGCCAATCTCAAGCACGCGGGCCGACTTACGCTCCAGATACAGGGCAACGGGCCGATCTCGCTCCTCGTGGTGGACTGTGACGAGCAACTGCGCCTGCGCGGCATGGCCCGTTATCGTGACACCGACGCCGACGCCGTCGCACCGGCCACCGTGCCGGAACTCTTAGGGCACGGTCAACTCGCCCTCACCTTGGACGCCGTCGCTCTAAAACAACCGTATCAGAGTCTAGTGCCTCTCCAAGGCGACAGCCTCGCCGCGATCTTCGAGCACTATCTGACCCAATCCGAGCAACAACCGACGCGGCTCATCATCAAAGCCCACGCCGACCGCGTCGTCGGCCTATTCCTGCAAGCCCTGCCTGGCGCGACAGATAAAGACCCCGATGCGTGGCAGCGCGTCAACCTGATCGCCGACACCCTTAAAGGCGATGAACTGCTGGCGACCGAGGTCGCTGACCTATTGCCGAGGCTATTCCCAGAAGACGATATTCGCCTCTATGACCCGCGCACCGTCACCCACCACTGCCCCAAAGATTGGGAAAAGATCCACACGATGTTGCGTAGCCTAGGCCAAGCCGAATGTGATGCCAGCCTCAAAGAACACGGCGAGGTCCTCGTCCACGACGACCTTTGCGGTCACGATTACCGCCTCGACGCCGCCGCCATCGCAGCGCTATTTGCCGCATCATTTGCCACACTCCGGCCTTGACCTACGCCGCCATCACCCCTGCGCACTTGGACTGGCGCGGCAACACACCCTACGCCGCCGCATTTGACGACATCTACTACTCGACCGACGGCGGCGTGGGGCAATCACAGCATGTCTTCCTCCACGGCAACGGCCTGCCCGAGGCCTGGCGCGGACGCGAACGCTTCGTCATCCTTGAAACTGGTTTTGGCAGTGGCCTCAACCTCCTAGCCACTTGGGCGGCGTGGCTAGCCGACCCCGAGGCCTGCCCGCAACTACACTACCTTGCCGCCGAGAAACACCCTTTTACAGCGGCAGACCTGACACAACTACACGCGCAGCATCCCGAATTCGCGCCGCTTTCCGCCGAGTTGATCGCCCGCTGGCCACCGCTCACACCCGGCTTTCACCGCCTCGATCTGGCCGAGGGTCGCCTCCGCTTGACCCTCTTATTCGGCGACGCCAACACCACCTTGCCGCAGGTCGTCGCCAAGGTGAACGCCTTTTATCTCGACGGCTTCGCGCCCGCCAAAAACCCTGATCTATGGTCGCCCTCCCTCCTCCGCCAGATCGCCCGCCTCGCCGCCGCCCACGCCACGCTGGCCACTTGGTGCGTCGCCGGCCCGGTGCGCCGCGCCTTACAAGAGGCCGGCTTTCGGCTCGAAAAGAGCGTCGGTTTCGGCGCCAAACGCGAGATGTTGCGTGGTCAACTCATCGCCACACGCACCCGTAACACGCGCCCCACCTATCCACCCGGCCACGCCCTCATTATTGGCGCCGGACTCGCCGGCAGCAGCGCGGCCTACGCCCTCGCACGACGCGGCTGGCAGGTCACCGTCATCGACCGTCACGCCCAGATCGCCCAAGGCGCGTCTGGCAATCCCGCCGGGATCGTGCGTCCCACCTTGAGCCTAGACGACAATCTCAACGCCCGCCTGACCCGCGCCGCCTTTCTATACGCCTGCCAAACATGGCCACGCCATCCGGGCCAGCCGCGTTGGTCGCCCTGCGGTGTCGTACAACGCGCAGGCACAGAGGCCGCGTATCACCATCGCCTTTGCTCCGACCTCGCCTTGCCGCCTGAATTTGTCCATGCCATCAAAGATGATCTATGCTTCCCCCGCGCGGGCTGGGCCGCACCGCCCAGCGTGTGCGCCGCCAACCTCGCCGCCTGCGGCACACACCTGACGCTCCGTGTCGGCCTCGATGTCGCCAGTCTCCACCCCTACGCCGAAGCTTGGCATGCCCACGACGCAAACGGCGCATCCATCGCCGTTGCCGACATTGTCATCCTCGCCAGCGGGGCCGACCTCCAGCCACTCGCCGGCCTAGCACTGCAACGCACCCGAGGCCAAGTGACGCTGGTCTCCGCCGCCGACCTAAGCGCGCCAGAGACGGTTCTCTGCCAAGACGGCTATGTCATCCCGCCGGTCGAAGGTCGCGTCTGTGTCGGCGCCAGTTACGACCTTGAGCGCGACCCCACCCCGAACCTCGCCGCACAAGAGGCCAATCTCGTCAGACTAGAGACCCTCGTCCCCGATTACCAAAGATCCGCCGACGAACCCCTCAACAGGGTCAGTTTTCGCGCCGTCACGCCAGATCGCATGCCCCTCATCGGCGCCCTCGCCGAACCGGGCCTCTACGCCCTCACCGGCCTCGCCTCTCGGGGTCTCGTCTGGTCGCCGCTCGCAGGGGAAATCCTCGCCAGCCAGATCAGTGGCGAACCCTTACCGATCGAAAAGGCCTTGGCGCGTGCGATCGACCCACTGCGCTTTCCGCCTGTATCCGACAGTTACCCCATCAAAACGGCGGCGTGATTGGCGCCCATAAAAAACGCCCGGAACCTGTCCGGGCATTTTTGCACGCGACTCGCCCCTAGTGCCGGGTCCCGGCCACCGCCTTCATCGTATCCTGTATCGCCTGCGGCACATCCACAATCCGCATAAAGGTACCCATACCCGCATCCGGCCACGCCAGCGCGATACGATAACGGCCAAAGAGGTGATAGGCCTTGTTGCCGACCACATAGATCTCATAAGGCAACGCGGCAATATGCTCGTCATGCACCTCCTTCACCCACCAGCCTTCGCCCGTCTTGGGGTCGTTCATCGCCACGCCAAAGACGGCGATCTTTTTGTCCGCCATCACCACCTCGTACACCTTACTGGTATGGCCTACGCCCCGCGCAAGGTTAGCCTGTATGGTCTTGACCATATCGGCAAAACTCAAGGACTCGCCCACCAGGTTTTTGTCCGACTCGAAAGACTCCATACCAAACATGTATTGATAATCCGGCAGATCGCGCTTGTCGACCTCACCACCAAACGGCTTGCCAGCGCCCAAGGCGCGCTGCAAGCGGCCTTGTATGATATTGACCGTGCCGCCCGCGCCGCCGTTGAAGTGTTTACGCAGGTAGGCGCGTTGCCAGTATTCCGGGTTGATGTACGACACCGTGCCGTCATTGCGTACCCCGACGCGAATCCCTGCGCCGACGATGGTCGCGCCACCGAATTGGGCGATGAGTTTGCTAAGGTCGGGGTCGGTTACGACGATCACGCCATAGTTAGCCAGACCTTGCGGGCTGTAACCACCTACCACGGTAAAGCCCGAACGGGTGAGCTTGGCCTCAACCGCACGCATCACCGAGGTCGCATCACCACGCGCGACCTTGTCCCCATAGAAATAGGGCTGAATCGCAAAGGTGAGCGATGACCATAAAAAGGTCACCATGGCCAGCATAGATAATTTCATAACCCCTCCAACGCTACACGCGAGCAGATCAAAACAAGCACATCTTACGACACCGCCCCACAGAAACGCAATGAGCCAGGCACATCGCCCGGCTCATTGTCACAACACACCGCTAATTAGATATACAAACAGATATCTGACTCACCGGCAAACTCAAAGAAGGTCGCCGCACCAACGAAATCAATGCCGTCGATGAAGTCGCTGTGCTTAAAGCCAAACAGCTCAACCGTCATCTGGCAGGCGAGGAACTTCACCTCGGCCTCGACGCACAGGTCACGCAGGTCCGCGATGGTTGCCACGCCGTTGTTAGCGATGGTCTGCTTCATCAACACGGTCGCCAAAGACTCAAAACCCGGGACATTGGCCTGAATGATGTTGGGAATGTTCCAGTTGATGCCACGGAACCACTTAGGGCCAAACGGCATCTTCATCGGCATACCGGGGTTACCCAGCGGGCTGACCTTGAGATCAGAAACATCCTTCTTCATCAACTGCAGGCCATAAAAGGTGCTAAACACTTGCACTTCGTAGCCCAAGGCGGCAGCGGTTGAAGCCAAAATCAACGGCGGATAGGCCCAATCCAAGGTCCCTTTAGTGGCAATGATGGCTAGTTTTTTTTGATCCATGTCTCTCTCCTGTACAACGAATAAAAAGCCCGCTAATGCGGGCTTAGGTGTAGCGTAATTACTTCTTCTTCATAAAGAAGGTGTATTCACCACCCGCTTCAGCGGTAGACACCAGCTCATTGCCCGTCTGTTTAGCAAAGGCCGCGAAGTCTTTAACCGAACCGGGGTCGGTTGCCAAGATCTTGAGCATCTCACCAGAGGTCATATCGTTCAGCGACTTTTTGGCGCGGAGGATAGGCAGCGGGCAGTTCAGGCCACGCGCGTCGAGTTCTTTTTGAAAATCCATTTACTTCTCTCCTTCAAGGGTTCACACGATGTAGCAAAAAAACGTCCGGCAACAGTAAAGGAAAACCCGCCGTTTTGCAACCAAAACGCACGCACCCCGAATAAAAAACTCGGGGACTGCTTAGAGGATGGCAACAATCGGCTTGCCTGCGCGTGCCCACGCCAAGATGCCACCGCTCAGATTATGCATGTTATCAAAGCCCTGTTGCGCCAAGTAGGTGCAGGCTTGAGCCGAACGCGCGCCCGAGTGACAGTACAACACGACGGGCTTGTCCTTGGGGATATCGGCCGCACGCAGCGGCAATAGATGCATCTCGATATGCACCGCACCCGCGATGCCGCCACCCCGCACCTCACCATTGGAACGGATATCAATCAGATAGGCCTCTGTCAGGCCCGGGAAGTCAGCATCAATCTGCTTATAGTTAGCGTTACCAAACATCTACACGGCTCCTATCTAAATTAGAACTTACTAATATACCGTATTAGGCATTAAAAATCAACCCTCTACGCAACAGGGTTGGACGCTGACAAGGCGAGACGGCGCCAAGCACCCGCAAACCCGTTACAATAGTAACATCCTTGCAACACGACATTGAAATCATGAAAAGCAGCACGATCCGCCAAAAATTCCTCGACTACTTCGCCACCCAAGGCCACACCCCCGTTGCCTCCAGCGCCCTCGTGCCGGGCAACGACCCCACCCTGCTGTTTACCAACGCCGGCATGGTGCAGTTCAAAGACTGCTTCTTAGGCCACGAACACCGCGCCTATGTCCGCGCCGTCTCCAGCCAACGCTGCGTACGCGCCGGCGGTAAGCACAACGACCTCGAAAATGTCGGCTACACCGCCCGCCACCACACCTTCTTCGAGATGCTGGGCAACTTCAGCTTCGGCGACTACTTCAAGCCCGAGGCGATCCGCTTTGCCTGGGGCTTTCTCACCCAAACGCTGGCCATCCCAGCCGACAAACTCACCGTCACCGTCTACCAAGATGACGACGAGGCCTACGCGATTTGGGCCAACGAGATCGGCGTGCCGCATGAGCGCATCATCCGCATCGGCGACAACAAGGGCGCGAAATACGCCTCTGACAACTTCTGGCAGATGGGCGACACCGGCCCCTGCGGCCCCTGCACCGAGATCTTCTACGACCACGGCGCCGACATCCCCGGCGGCCCGCCCGGCTCACCCGATGAAGACGGCGACCGCTATATCGAGATCTGGAATGTCGTCTTCATGCAATACAACCGCGACGAGACCGGGGTCTTGCACCCACTCCCCAAACCCTCGGTCGACACCGGCATGGGGCTAGAGCGCATCTCAGCGGTGATGCAAGGCGTGCACTCCAACTACGAGATCGACCTCTTTCAAGCGCTCATCAAGGCCGCCGCAGTTGCGACCGGCAGCACCAACCTGGCCAACAACTCGCTCAAGGTCATCGCCGACCACATCCGCGCCTGCGCCTTCCTCATCGTCGATGGCGTATTGCCGAGCAACGAAGGGCGTGGCTATGTCCTGCGTCGCATCATCCGCCGCGCCATCCGTCACGGCTACCAACTCGGCTGCAAAACGCCCTTCTTCCACCGCCTCGTCACCGCCCTAGCCGACACCATGGGCGACGCCTATCCCGAGCTGGTCCGCGAGCAGGCCCGCGTCACCGCCGTACTAAAGACCGAAGAAGAACGCTTCGCCGAAACCTTGGAAAACGGCATGGCCATCCTCGAGGCCGCGCTGCACAACGAAGACCGCATGCTCGACGGCGAGACCGTATTCAAACTCTACGACACCTACGGCTTCCCGCTCGACCTGACCGCCGACATCGCCCGCGAACGCGGCATCGCCGTAGACTTGGCCGGGTTTGAGCACGCCATGCAACAACAGCGCGAGCGCGCCCGCGCGCACAGCAAGTTCAAACACGGCGGCAGTCTACAATTTGAAGGCGAAAAGACCGAGTTCACCGGTTACGAAGAACACGAAACCGAGGCCGAGATCCTCGCCCTCTACAAAGACGGCCAGCAGGTCAACGAGATAAACAAAGGCGACGACGCCATCATCGTCCTCGACCGCAGCCCCTTCTACGCCGAATCCGGCGGCCAAGCCGGTGACAGCGGCGAACTCGTTTCCGATCACGGCAGCTTCGTCGTCAGCGACACGCAAAAGGTCCGCGCCGAGGTGCACGGCCATCGCGGCACCTTAAAGACCGGCCGCCTCGCCGTCGGCAACACCTTGAGCGCGACAGTCACCGCCAGCACCCGTCGCCATACCGCCGCCAACCACTCCGCCACCCACCTGCTGCACGCCGCCCTGCGCAGCGTCTTGGGCACGCATGTCGTGCAAAAAGGCTCTCAAGTCACCGCTGAACGCACCCGGTTCGACTTCGCCCACGGCCAGCCGGTGACCCCCGCCGAGTTGCACCAGATCGAGACCCTCGTCAACGCCGAGATCTGCCGCAACAACGCCGTACAGACCCGCTTGATGCAACCCGAAGAGGCAGTCAAGGCCGGCGCGATGGCCCTGTTCGGTGAAAAATACGGCGACGAAGTGCGCGTGGTCGGCATGGGCGAGTTCTCCACCGAACTCTGCGGCGGCACCCATGTCAAACGCACGGGCGACATCGGCCTATTCAAGATCACCTCCGAAGGCGGCGTGGCCGCGGGCGTGCGCCGCATCGAAGCGACGACCGGGGCCGATGCCCTCGCCACCATCCAAGCGCAAGAAGACAGCCTCTGGGACATGGCCGACCGGCTGAAATCGCCCCTGGCCGACCTGCCCAGCAAACTCGCGCAGATGCACGATCAACTCCGCACCCTCGAAAAAGAGGTCGATCGCTTAAAAGGCAAACTCGCCTCCAGCCAAGGCGACGACCTCATCAGCCAAGCCGTTGACATCAACGGCGTCAAGATCATGGCCGCCCGCATCGACGGCGCGGACGCCAAGGCGCTACGCGAACTCGCCGACAAACTGCGCGACAAACTCGGCACCTGCGCCTTCGTCTTAGCCAGCGTCGAAGGCGGCAAGGTCGCCCTGATCGCCGCCGTCTCCAACGACCGCATCGGCCAGATCAAGGCCGGCGAACTGGTCAACTTCGTCGCCCAACAAGTCGGCGGCAAAGGCGGCGGCAAGCCCGACATGGCCATGGCCGGCGGCACTCAACCCGAAGGCCTAGCCGCCGCCTTGGCCTCCGTCAAAGCGTGGGCGACGGAACGGCTGTAGTCGGTAGCGCCATGTGATTTAGAGAGGGAGCGCGGGCATCTTGCCCGCCAGCGGGCTGGATGCCCGCGCTCCACAGAACCTGCTAGTGCGTGCTAACGCACGCCACCGCCGTGGCCCGCACCTCAGGCACGGCGGCAATCAACCCCGCCAACGCCGTCTCATCCGCACCCGGCAAGGTCAATACCGCCCGATTCGGCAAGGGGCGCGGGCCGCACGCCACACCCAGAAAACCCGTCACCAACAGGCTATCGCGTTGCGCGCAGGCCTGCGCCTCACTGGCATGGATACCCAAGGCGAAGGCGTGACGCAAGGGCCCCTTCTTAATCAACACCGCATCCTTGATAGCGCGCGCGGCAAGATCGCGTGCCACCGTCGCGGTCTGTTTGGCCTCCACGGGCGGCAGATAGGTCCACCAGCCCAGCGGGCGCTCGAGCGTAATCGTCGCTGCTGTGAACGATTGTTCGGTCAACCACAAATGCAGACGCGCGTAATCGTCCAGGCTTAAGCGCGCAATGCGGACACACAACGCGGGCAGATGATCGGGCGCAGGCCCCAGCACCGCGACGCGTTCAGGATGCCATTCCAGCCCCACTGGCCGTTCAGGCTCAGACGCGGGGAGCGTCCACAGCGCGCCCAATAACGCAACATTCAACGCCAACACCAGTTTGATCAACCCGTTCACAATGCCACCTTGTTCAAGCCTTCCAAGACCAGATCATCGACGCTGCGTAACGGGATGGAAAGCGCCTTCATCTCCCTCGTCAGCCATGCGCCATCGCCACCGCTGACGATGACCGTTAGCGGCGCATCACACGCCGCACACGCCCGCCACCATTGCGCCATGACCGCCCCCGCAATCGCTCGCGCCCGACCCGTCTCCAAGGCATCCGCCGTGTTATCGGGCCACTCCGTCACCCGCCCATCAGCCACCGTCAAGGCATGCGTCACTCCCGCCAAGGCCTGCGCCATCGCCTGCCGACCGGGCACGATCACGCCGCCCGGAAACACACCCTCAGCCGTCAACAAATCAATCGTCACCGCCGTCCCCGCCAGCACCACCAGACACGGCGCATACCCCAAGGCCCGCGCCGCGATCAACGCCGCATAACGATCCGCGCCCAACTGTTCGGGACGCGCATAACCCACCGTAACACCATCGCCTTTGGCACGCGTTTGCAACCATTGCGTATCACTCGGCAACGCCTCTGCCAATGCAGCGGCCAGCGTCGGCCCCGCCACATTAGCCACCACCGCCGCTGTCACCGCAAACGCCGCCCACGGCTGCCCTAGACTAGCCACCTCCGCCGTCAAATGCGCGCCGCGCGCGCGCCACCGCCGGCCATCGTGTACGCCCCACTTAATCCGCGTATTGCCCACATCCACACATAAACGCATCAACCCACCCTCCGCACGCTCACCTCACCCGAGTGTAGCGTCATCCGTCCCTGCGCGGTATCGAGCAACAAGGCCCCGTGATCATCCACCCCGCACACGATGCCGTGCAAGGTCTCATCGCCCCGCTGCACCTGCACCGCCTGACCGTGATAGGCGTGCGCCGCCTGCCACTCAGCCTGCAAGGACGCAAAACCGCCCTGTTCAAACGCCGTCAAGGTCGCGTCCAGCGTCGTCAAAAGGGTCGCCAAAAGCTGATTGCGATCCACCGCCAGCCCCGCCGTCACCAAGTCCACCACCGGCTGATCAATCGCCGTCCGTAAAGACTCCGGCAGACGCACATTAAGGCCGATCCCGATCACCGCGCTCGCTGGGCTCACCATATCGCCCTCGATCTCGATCAACAAGCCCGCCAATTTCCGTCCCCGCCAGAGGATATCGTTCGGCCACTTCATCGTCGCCTCGGCCAGCCCCAAGCCCCGCAAGGCACGCACCAAGGCAAGTCCCACCGCCAAACTGAGGCCCGACAAGGCCGCCACCGGTTGATTAAAACGCCACAGCAGCGAAAACAACACCGCGCCGCCCGGCATCGCCTGCCATTGCCGACCGCGCCGACCGCGCCCCGCGCTCTGCCACTCCGTCGCCAAAACCTGTTTATGCGCCGCGCCCGCCTTTGCCTCGCGCAACAAGACCGCATTCGTCGAATCGACCTGTTCCACCACGCTCACCGCAAAATCCAGTCCAGCCACCGCCGCCTGCACCGCCTCAGCATCCAGCCACACCAGCGGCTCGGCCAAACGATAGCCGCGCCCAGTCACGCTGTAGATCTCCAACCCCAAGGCCCGCGCCGCGCGCAAGGCGTTATGCACCGTAGCACGCGAGACCGACAAGCGCGTCGCGATCGCCTCGCCTGAACAAAACTGCGCCGCCGAAAGTTCCTGCACGATGCGTAAGGTCTGCGTCATCAGGGATTCCAACACGCCGCCGCGCCCAACGACCCCGTTGCCGTTTGAGTGCCCGTCGCATCCAAGCCCAGCATCGCACAGCCCGGATCGCGCCCCTCACGCGGCGTCGCCGTCAGCGTAAAACTCGTCGCCGTCACTGCACTCAACGCCAGATCATAAAAGGCATCCCCCGTGCGCGGACTCACCGCAAACGGCAACGCCACCGCCGCGCCGTTCGGGTCTAAGTCATAGCGATTCGAGGTCGCCGCGTTACGCTCCAGCCACCCCGCCAACTCCACCAAACTCGCTGCCGCATCCACCCGCCGCGCCCGCACCACAGAATCCTGCCACGACACCAAGGCCAGCGCAGCCAAGATGCCCATAATCACCAGCACCAACAGCAACTCAATCAAGGTAAAACCACGCGACCGCTTCATCAACATCCCTTCGCCCACACGCCTAAGCGGTCTATCGTATCAGAGGTCAGCGCATGGGTGACTGCGAACGGCGCTGGCCACGAGAAAAGAAGCGCCGCTGATGCCTCAGTGTTGAGGTGGGATTACCCCATGCGCAGATCACCGAGTGCGCAACTTAAAAAAACGCGGGCATCTTGCCCGCCAGCGGGCTGGAAGCCCGCGCTCCAAGTGCTGACGCTGTTCGCGGGCAAGCCCGCTCCTACGGGGGCACTAGGCAACACGGTATCAATCTAATAATTGCGCCCACGCTAGCCGCACGCCGGTCGCGTTGACGAACGATTGCATGCGCGCCACGGTCACGCTGGAATCGCCCACGGCACGCGCGGTGACGCGGTAATGCGTTGCGTCGATCTGCTCGGCTAGGCAACGCGGGGCGGCGGCCACACCGGTTAGCGTGCCCGCGACCACGCGCACCGCCGCCGCGTCGTCCCAATTCACCGTTACCCAAACAGCCTCGCTCGCCGCCCGTTCGGACAAGGCGACCATGCCGGGCAAGGTCATGTTGAACGCCGCCACCTGCGCCTCGCAGTCGCGCAGGCCGGTCTCGGCGGCGGCTAAGACGCGCAAGGTCTCGCGCTGCTGCCCTGCCAGACGCGCCTCTAAGCCCGCCGATTGCATCGCCGCCATACCGAGCAGGGCAAAGAGGACGAGGAAGATCAGCGTCATCACCAGAACGACGCCGCGTTGCGCGGGCGGATAAACCGTCATGGCAAACGCCCGCGCAAGGCGATCTCGGCGCGATAGACTTGGCGCAATTTACGATCGCTAAAGGTCTGCGTGCCACCGTCCAATACCAAGGTTTGCGCCCCGCTCAACACCGGCTCTACGCCTTCCATGAGCAGGCTCACGCGCACGCGTTTGACCTGCGTCCAGTCGCTCACCGACGCGCTCGCCACCTCCGTATCGACCTCGCCATTGGCATCCGTATCCAAGCCAAAACGCAGTTGTAGATCGGCCACGCCCTCTAGCCATTCCTGCGCGCTACCTAGTTTTTCGCCCGTCCACGCCACTTGGTACAGCGCGGCACGATTCGACGGATTGATGCCGACGAAGAAACTGGTCTGCGTATAAGGCATCACGGACGACCCCGCCGCGTAGGCACGGGACAGCGTATCCGCGCTGTTGCAAGTCGTCGTATGCGACAGCGTCGTGCCCGAGACGCTGGATACGCAAAACAGGTCCGCCGCCTGACAATCGCTGATGAGGACGCGATCCTTGCTCGCCAGGCTCGCCGCGTTATTCGTCAGGCTCAGGCTCGCGCTAGTCGAGGCCATATCGGTCGCCAACAAACTTTGCCCCGCCACGGCACGGATCACGCGCAACACATCCGTCCCCGCCACCCGCGTCACGGTCGTAGGCGCACTCCAACCCGCCCCGTTGTCAAAGCCACGCACGGCTAAAGCGGTAGTCGGCGCGTCGGGGGGCGTAGTCGCGGTCACCGTCACTGCGCCGCCAGTCGCACAGCCCAGATAGCCCGCCATACGCACCTCACGGGCGATCAGGGTCAACGCTAAACGGGCGTTTTCTTGCAGCCGCGCCTGTTCGCTCTGCATCGTGTAGGCCTGTCGTGCATGGCTGTAAAACTGCGTCAAGGCGAGGAGCAAGACCGCGCCGATCGCCATCGCGATCAAGACTTCGATCAGGCTCATACCCTGCTGACGCGCCGTCACAACAGCGT
>QYQG01000087.1 GCA_007280375.1 Betaproteobacteria bacterium | reverse complement strand
TATCCACCCAGTTATTCATCCCCCGCCTATCCCACGGGCTATCCGGCCGGGACACCGGGAATACCCAACCTAGGCGCGATGCTGCCGGGCATGGGTGGCGGTATGGGTGGCATGCCCTTCTCGATGATGCCCGGGATGCCCGGCCTAGGCGGCAGCGCGACGCAATCGATGGCGCCCTACACCATGCGCCGCACCATCAGCCAAGATGAAAAACGCATGCTGGCGCAGATGATGTTGCCGGTCATGACTAACTTCATGCCGCTCACCCTGCCGGACATCATCAACTACTTCACGCGCAAATATCCGGCCAAGCAGGGCCTCAGCTTTGACGATGTCGTAGAGTCGATGAAGCTCGCCGCCAACAAACAAAACCTCAAGTCAGTAGGCGAAAACCTGATGTGGAAGGACTTTCACGCGGTCCTCGATGACAAGACCGCGCCGCGTGTGGAGGTCTACGGCTTCTGCGACATCAAGGTGGCGCGCGAACTGCTCAAACTCAGCCCCGAGGCCGCCATCTTCCTGCCCTGTCGCATCTCGATTATCGAAGACGCCAACAAGCAGATCTGGGTGCAGATGCTGGACTGGAACCCCGCCTGGGTGATGGGCTACCGAGAACGGCTCGGGATCAGCGATGCCCTCTGGGAAGGCGCCATCTCGGTGCATGACCGGATGGATTTCGTCATGCGCGCGGCCGCCAACGGCGACCTGTAATCAGCCCAACGCGTGATTTAAGGCCACGCGCCAATCCGGTAGGCGCAGGCCAAAGACGCGCGCCAACTTGGCGTTTGATAAGCGCGAATTGAGTGGCCGTTGCGCCACGGTGGGGTACGCACTAGAGGGGATGGCGATCAGCCGGGCGAGCGCGTCCGGCGGCGTAAGACCGGCGCGTATCGCCTCGGCAAAGCCAAACCACGAGGTCTCGCCCGCGTTCGTCAGGTGATACAGACCCCACGGCGAGGGTCGATCTGCGCCACGCGAGGGCGACGCGATCTGTGCCAGCACCAAGGCCGTCGCCTCGGCGATATGGCGCGACCAGGTCGGCGCGCCGATTTGATCGTCCACGATGCGTAACTCGGGGCGTTCCCGCAGCAGCCGTTGCATCGTGAGCAAAAAATTGGCACCGCGTGCGCCATAGACCCACGAGGTGCGCAGGATGAGATGCTGCGCACCGCTTGCCTGAATCGCCGCCTCACCCGCCGCCTTGCTCGCGCCATAGACATTGAGCGCGCCCACGGTGGATGCTTCCACAAACGGCTGATCGCCCGCGCCGTCCAAAACATAATCGGTCGAGTAATGCAGCAAGGTCGCGCCGATCTCGGCCGCCACCTCGGCCAACACGCGCGGCGACTCGGCATTGACCGCATACGCCAACTCGCGCTCGGTCTCCGCCCGATCGACCGCGGTGTACGCCGCCGCGTTGACGATCCAGCGGGGGCGCAGGTTCAACACCGCCGCACGCACGCGCTCGGGGCGTGACAGATCGAGCCGCTCACGACCCACGGCCATCACCTCACCCAAACAGGCCAGCGTGCGTTGCAACTCCCAGCCCACTTGGCCGTTGCCGCCGGTGAGCAGGATCATGGGTAGCACTCCGCCTCGGCTAGGCTCACACCCTGTTGGTCTTTGACCGACAACAGCGGCGCGGCGCCGTTCAGACCCCAATCGATACCGATCGTCGGGTCGTCCCAGGCGATACAGCGTTCATCGTCCGGCGCGTAATAATCCGTCGTCTTGTAGAGAAATTCGGCAAACTCAGAACGCACCAAAAAGCCATGCGCACAACCCGGTGGCACCCACATCTGGCGTTGGTTCGCTTCAGAAAGCTCGGCCCCAAACCAATGACCAAAGGTCTTTGAGGCACGGCGCAGGTCGACCGCGACATCGAACACCGCGCCCTGCACCACGCGCACTAATTTTCCCTGCGGGTTTTGCCACTGATAATGCAGACCACGCAACACGCCCTGCGCCGAGCGCGAGTGGTTATCCTGCACAAACAAGGCCTCTACGCCCGTCTGGGCGTGAAAGGCGCGCGCATTCCAGCTTTCAAAAAAGAAGCCGCGCGCGTCACCAAAGACCTTAGGTTCGATGAGCAACACGCCGGGGATCGTCGTCTCGATTACTTGCATACACCCACCGGCATCAAAACACCTGCTCGTCGAGCAAGGCCAAGAGGTAACGCCCGTAACCGCTTTTTGCCAAGGGTTCGGCCAGACGACGCATCTGCGCCGTGTCTATCCAGCCCGAACGCCACGCCACCTCCTCAGGACAGGCGACCTTGAGGCCCTGGCGTTTTTCTAGGGTCTGGATAAATTGCGCGGCCTCGATGAGCGAATCGTGCGTGCCCGTATCCAGCCACGCATGACCGCGCCCCATGATCTCCACCGTCAACGCCCCCGCATCCAGATATCGGCGGTTGACATCGGTAATCTCCAACTCGCCACGCGGCGAAGGGCGCAGCGTCTTGGCGATCTCGACCACCGCCGCATCATAAAAATACAGGCCCGTCACCGCATAGCGACTCTTAGGCCGCGCCGGTTTCTCTTCGATACTGATCGCGCGCCGCTCGGCATCAAACTCGACCACGCCATAACGCTCCGGGTCGGTCACCGGGTAGGCAAACACCGTCGCGCCCGTTTCACGCAACGCCGCCGCCTTCAGGTAACGCGCTAGATCGTGGCCATAAAACAGGTTGTCGCCCAAGACCAAGGCCGAGGGCGCGCCGGCCAAGAACGCCTCGCCCAGGATGAAGGCCTGCGCCAGACCGTCCGGCGAGGGCTGCACCGCATAGGACAGGGCGATGCCCCACTGCGAACCATCGCCCAAAAGTTGCTGAAAGCGGGGCGTGTCCTGCGCCGTCGAGATGATGAGGATCTCGCGCATCCCTGCCAGCATCAGGGTGGACAAGGGGTAATAAATCATGGGCTTGTCGTACACCGGCAAGAGCTGCTTAGAGATCGCCAAGGTCGCCGGGTGCAAGCGCGTGCCCGAGCCGCCGGCGAGTAAGATGCCTTTACGCGTTTGGGTTACGCTCATGCGCGGTCTCCGTAGTTTGTAGTGAGCCACTGGCGATACTCGCCGCTGACGATATTCGCCGTCCAGCCTTGCTGGTCGAGATACCAGCGCACCGTCTTTTTGATACCGGTGGCGAAGGTTTCCGCCGGTCGCCAGCCGAGTTCACGGTCGATCTTGGTCGCGTCGATGGCGTAGCGCCGGTCGTGGCCAGGACGGTCGTGCACATGGGTGATGAGGCGTGCATACGCCCCCGCCGGATCGGGTTGCATCTCGTCGAGCAAGGTGCAGATCGTGTGCACGATAGCGAGGTTGGGCATCTCGTTCCAACCGCCGATGTTGTACACCTCGCCCGGTCGCCCGGCCTCCAGCACGCGCCGAATCGCGCTGCAATGGTCGGCAACATAAAGCCAATCGCGCACATTCTGGCCATCGCCATAGATCGGCAAGGGCTTGCCCGTCAAGGCGTTGTGGATCATCAGCGGAATCAGCTTCTCGGGAAACTGGAACGGGCCGTAGTTATTCGAACAATTCGTGGTCAACACCGGCAGGCCGTAGGTGTGATGATAGGCGCGCACCAGATGATCCGACGCCGCCTTGCTGGCCGAATACGGGCTATTCGGCGCGTACGCGGTGGTCTCCGTAAATGGCGCATCGGTGGGGCCTAGCGAGCCATAGACCTCATCGGTTGAGACATGCAAGAACCGAAACGCCGCCTGATCCGTCGCGTTCAGCCCGCCCCAATAGGCGCGCGCCGCTTCCAAGAGATGAAAGGTGCCGACCACATTGGTCTGCACAAAATCTTCCGGCCCGTGGATAGAACGATCGACATGCGACTCGGCCGCAAAGTTGATCACCGCACGCGGCCGATGCTCGGCCAACAGCCTATCGACCACTTTGCGATCGCCAATATCGCCGCGCACAAAGTGATGCCGCGCATCGCCGTCCAGACTAGCCAGATTTTCCAGATTGCCCGCGTAGGTCAGTTTATCGAGATTAACCACTGCCTCGTCCGTCCCCGCCAACCAATCGAGGACAAAATTTGCGCCGATAAACCCCGCGCCGCCAGTGACTAAGATCATAAATTTCCTACAATATTTGCGACGCGTAATCCGCCAAGCGCGACCGCTCACCACGCGCTAAGGTGACATGGCTGGAATGCTCCCAACCCTTGAAACGGTCAACCACAAAGGTGAGACCGGAGTTTCCTTCAGTCAGGTAAGGCGTGTCAATCTGCGCGATGTTGCCTAGACACACCACCTTGGTCCCAGGACCGGCGCGAGTGACCAGTGTTTTCATCTGCTTAGAGGTCAGGTTCTGCGCCTCGTCGATGATGAGGAACTTGTTCAAAAAGGTGCGGCCACGCATGAAGTTGAGCGACTTGACCTTGACCCGCGAACGGATCAGGTCTTGCGTTGCGGCACGGCCCCATTCGCCGGCCGAGTCATCGGTCTTTTGCAAGACATCGAGGTTGTCCTCCAACGCGCCCATCCACGGCGTCATCTTCTCTTCCTCGGTGCCGGGCAAGAAACCGATGTCCTCGCCCACCGGCACGGTGACGCGGGTCATGATGATCTCGCTATAGATCTTTTTCTCTAGGCATTGCGCCAAGGCCGCCGCCAAGGTCAGCAGGGTCTTGCCGGTACCGGCTTGGCCGAGCAAAGAGACGAAGTCGATATCCGGGTCCATCAAGGCGTTTAGGGCATAGTTTTGCTCGCGATTGCGGGCGAGGATGCCCCAGACCGCGTTCTTCTGGTGGCTGTAATCGGTCACCGTCATCAACTCGGCCGTGTTGCCGGTGATCCGCGTCACCACCGCGTTGAGCGGATTCGGCCCATCCTGCCAGACGAATTCGTTGACCAACAACTCCGTGCAAAGTGGGCCGGTGACGCGATAATAGGTACGGCCGCTCTGTTGCCAAGACTCCATGCCCTTGCCGTGTTGGTCCCAAAAATCGGCCGGCAAGGCGCGCACGCCCGAATAGAGCAGGTCGGTGTCTTCCAGCACGCGGTCGTTGGTGTAATCCTCCGCCAACATCCCCAAGGCACGCGCCTTGATGCGCATATTGATGTCTTTCGACACCAAGATGACCTGCCGTTCGGGCTGTTTATGTTGCAGCCACGAGACCACGCCCAAGATCTGGTTATCGACCTTACCAAACGGCAACATCGCCGCCACATCGCTATGCACCGCGTGCGTCTGCAAGTACAAACGCCCCGTCGCCGCCTTATGGCTATGCGTCACCAAGGGCGCGCCATCGGCCAAATTCGCCTCGCACTCGCGCACGATCTCATCCAAGAAACGGGTCGCTTGGCGGGCATTGCGTGCCACCTCGCTCATGCCCTTTTTGTTGTGGTCCAACTCCTCCAGCATCGCCATCGGCAGATACAGATCGTGTTCTTGGAAACGATACAGACAGGACGGGTCGTGCATCAACACATTGGTGTCCAACACGAACAACTTGGTCGGGACTTCAATCGTGGGCGGAGCCTTGGGACGAGGGGTGCGGGCCATAGTGTTTCCTGGTTAGGTTGAAGAAAGGGATTGCACAAACGAAAGTACCTCAGCCGCGTGACCTACCGCCTTCACGCCGCGCCAAACCTGGATGATCTGACCGTCACGGCCGATCACAAAGGTGCTGCGCTCGATGCCGCGCACCTGTTTACCATACATCATCTTAAGTTTCATCACCCCCAACGCGCTACACGCCACCTCATCGGGATCGGAGAGCAGATCAAAGGGCAGGGATAGTGTGGCCTTGAAACCCGCATGTGACTTGAGACTATCGCGAGAGACCCCAAAGACGGCACACCCAGCCCGCACAAACTCCGTATATAAGGCCGCAAAATCCATACCTTCCGTCGTACAGCCGGAGGTGTTGTCCTTGGGATAAAAATACAACACGGTCAGTCGACCGTGGCAATCTGCGCTCTGAAAAGGACCGCCGGTCCCCTCCACGCTAAAGTCCGGGAGTAGGGCCTCGTTCATCGTCTCATCAAAAAATTTTTCATTGCTCGCGATTAAACCAGAAAAGTGTGACAGGTGTGAGTGTCTTCATGCGGGCGGACCACATTTATGTCTTGGCGCGGGCGATCTACCCTATCAATCGACCCCTTCTAAACAAACCATTATCCTATTCACCCAGCCTTACCTATAGTGCACCTGTGACGGCTGCAACCTAGCTTCACCTTGTTACCTATTCACTTACCTTAAGGAAGATATCATGAAAATCAAAGGCTCCAAAACTGAGCAACACCTGAAAGACGCCTTCTCGGGCGAATCTCAAGCCAACCGTCGTTACCTCTATTTCGCAAACAAGGCGGATATCGAAGGCTATGCGGATGTCGCCGCCCTGTTCCGCTCCACGGCAGAGGGTGAAACGGGGCACGCCCACGGTCACCTAGAGTATCTGGAACTGTGTGGCGATCCGGCCACCGGTCTCCCCATTGGCCCCACAGCCGATAACCTCAAGGCCGCCGTCGCTGGCGAGACCCACGAGTACACCGACATGTACCCGGGCATGGCCAAAGACGCCCGTAGCGAAGGGTTTGATGAGGTCGCAGACTGGTTTGAGACCTTGGCCAAGGCCGAGCGCTCACATGCCAATCGTTACCAAAAGGCACTGAACGAACTCGTTTAACGAAATGGTTAACACCCCGCGCGCGTCATCTAAAACACCCGGTGACGCGCGCACCACAAAAGATACTGAACACTAGGCATACACCATGACTACACCGACTCGCGAAGGCAATCTCGACGCCCCCACTCGCCACCCGTTAGACTGGAACAACCCCGATTTTTACAATGAGACCTCCGTATTCCACGAGATGGAACGCGCCTTTGACATCTGTCATGGCTGTCGTCGCTGCGTTAGTCTCTGCCAATCCTTTCCCACGCTATTCGATCTCGTAGATGCCTCTCCGACGCTGGAGGTCGATGGTATTGATAAGGCCGATTATTGGAAGGTGGTCGATCACTGCTACTTGTGCGACCTCTGCTACATGACCAAGTGCCCCTATGTACCGCCGCACCCGTGGAACCTAGATTTCCCACACCTGATGTTGCGTGCCAAGGCCGTCAAATTCAAGAACGAGGCCCCGCTGTTACGCGACACGATCCTCACCAACACCGATGCCGTCGGACGACTGGCCGGCATCCCCGTCGTTGCCCAAACAATCAATGCGATGAACAAGATTAAACCGGCACGCAAGGCCCTGCAAGCCGTCGCCGGCATCCATGCCGACGCGTGGTTACCCGAGTTTCACAGCCGCCCGCTGCGCAATCGCCTCGACACGCTGCCTAACGACACCGTCGGCATAGCCGCCGGACGAACGACCGGCAAGGTCGCCCTCTTCGCTACCTGCTACATGAACCGCAACGAACCCGGCCCCGGCGAAGACCTCGCCGCCGTCTTCGCACATAACGGCATCCCCATTACCATCGCCGAAAAAGAACGCTGTTGCGGCATGCCCAAGCTGGAACTGGGCGATCTAGAAGCGGTACGCGCCGCCAAAGAGTTCAACATCCCGGTACTCGCCAAACTCGTCGATGCGGGCTGGGACCTCACCGCACTCATCCCCTCCTGCGTGCTGATGTTCAAACAAGAGCTGCCCTTGATGTTTCCTGACGACCCCGATGTCATCAAGGTCAAGAACGCCTTCTACGACCCCTTTGAATACCTCATGTTGCGCCATAAGGCCGGCGCGCTTAAAACCGACTTCCCGGTAGCACTGGGCAAGGTGGCCTATCACGCCGCCTGTCATCAGCGCGTCCAGAACATTGGCCCCAAGACCAAAGAACTATTGCAACTCATCCCCGGCACCGAGGTCGACAGCATAGAACGCTGCTCCGGTCATGACGGCACTTACGCCGTCAAAAAAGAGTTTCACGCCTACGCGATGAAGATCGTCAAACCCGTGGTCAACCGCGTCAACCAAGCGCAACCCGATCATTACGGTTCAGATTGCGCCATGGCGGGTCACCACATCGCCCATGCGCGGGCCGACGGAAGCGGTCCAGAACATCCCATCACCCTCATACGCAAGGCCTACGGTCTATAAAAGGAATCCTCATGAACAAACTCACTCACGACACGCTACTGAGCCTAGAACAATACGCTCGCCAACGCCCCACCTTCCGCGCCCAAGTGATGGCACACAAGCAGAACCGCCGTCTCGCCTTGGGCGAACACGCCGCGCTGTATTTCGAAGATGCCATCACCATGCAATATCAAGTACAAGAGATGTTGCGTCTAGAGCGGATGTTCGAGGCCGCGCCTATCCAAGACGAACTCGATGTGTACAACCCGCTCATCCCCGACGGCCATAACTGGAAGGCGACCTTCATGATCGAATACGGCGATCCAGAGCAACGCCGCGTCGCGCTGACGCGTTTAGTCGGGATCGAAGACACCGTCTGGCTACAAGTCGGCGAACTGGCCAAGATACGCCCCCACTGCAATGAAGACCTCGATCGTACCCATGCAGAAAAGACCTCCGCCGTACACTTCATGCGCTTTGAACTCGACCCCACAATGATCGCTGCGCTAAAAAGCGGGGCCTCGCTGCGAGCCGGCATCGACCATCCCCACTACCCTAGCCACCTCGATGTGCCAGCCCCGATACGCGACGCCCTCATCCTAGACCTCCACTAATCGCGTCTACGCTCGAGGGGCGCACTTGCAACAAGGTTTCCGCCAATTGACGCATCGTCTCGGCCACCGGTGAGCGTTTACGCCAGATCAACCCCACCTGACGCGAGGCGCCGGGCGCCTGTAGCGGGCGAAAACAAATAGGAAGTTCGTGTCCCGCAGAAGGGTGCGCCGCCATCGCGGGGATCAGCGTCACCCCCAGATTCATCGCCACCATCTGCCGCAGGGTTTCCAGGCTAGTCGCGCGCACCTCCTCGCTCTTCACCCCTTGTAGATGACACGCCTCCAGCGCCTGATCGCGCAAGCAATGCCCCTCGTCCAGCAAAAGCAAACCCGCAGAGGCAAGGTCATCGATCGTGATCACACGCTGCGTGGCTAAGGGATGCTGTGCCGGCACAGCCGCTAGAAAAGGCTCCTCGAACAAAGGGGCCACCTCTAAGCCCGCATCCAAAACAGGAAGGGCCACGATACCCCCATCTAACAATCCATCCGCGAGATGCGCCAACAAGACGGGCGTCATCTCCTCACGCAACAACATACGCAGATGAGGATGCCTCTCCTGCACCGTCGTCAAGACATGGGGCAGATAATACGGCCCCAAGGTCGGGATGATCCCCAGACGCACGGTACGATCCATGGGGTTCTGACGCTGTTGCGACAGGTCGCGTATCCGCTGCGCCTCCTCGAGGATCAGACGCGCAGACGCGACGATCTCAGCCCCCATCGAGGTCGGCTCAACGCGCTTCAGGCTGCGATCAAACAGCAAGACGCCTAGATAATCCTCTAACTTCTTGATCTGGGTCGATAAGGTCGATTGGCTGATATGGCATTGTTCTGCCGCCTGACCAAAGTGTCCCGTATCAGCCAACGCCACGATATAACGAAATTCTTGCAGGGTCATCTGCGCCCCTAGAGCTTGTTTTTGTGAAGGCTCTACCTAAACATAGATAGGCCGCGCAATCAATAGGACATCCGTTCATTACAGGGCAAGTTTGTTCTGACTTTTGGCCGTCATTCCCGCGCCCGATAACCCCATTCGGGGGCGGGAATGACGCGTTTATAGAAGTGCCCTACAGGTATTAACCATTAACCGTTGCGCAGATCCTCGTGGATTTCGCGGGCAAGCCGCCCCTACAGCGGTTCGCAGCGAACGCCGCCGACAGCCAATAGGCGCCAGCGTGCTGGCGAACAGCACTGACAATCGCGTCCACGCCAGGCAATAGAAACAATTCTCATTTGTCGTTGACAATCATTCCCATTTGATGAACACTACGCGCCTCCCTCCCACTAAACCACACACTATGAAAAGAACCGCCGTCTTAGCCCGCACGCTATCCATCGCCTTAACCACATTAACCGCCTCATGCCTCACCCCCTTAGCGCTCGCCGCCGAGGTCGTGGTCTATTCCGCCCGTAACGAACAGCTCATCAAGCCGATGTTCGATGCCTACAGCAAAGAGACCGGTGTGCAGGTCAAGTTCATCACCGACAAGGAAGGCCCGCTGCTGGCGCGGCTCAAGGCCGAGGGGGCAAACACCCCGGCCGACATCCTGATGACCGTCGATGCGGGGAATCTTTGGTACGCAGCCAACGAGGACTTATTGCAAGCCGTCAATTCCGCCGCCTTGAAAAACAACATCCCCGCCCACTTGCGCGATCCGGGCAACGCGTGGTTCGGCCTCTCCGTGCGGGCCCGCACCGTGGTCTACAACCCGAACAAGGTCAAGGCCGCTGAACTCAGCACCTACGAAGACCTCGCCAGTCCCAAGTGGAAGGGTCGCCTCTGCCTGCGCACCTCAAAGAAGGTCTACAACCAATCCTTGGTCGCCATGTTGATCACCGAACACGGCGAAGATAAGGCCGAGGCCATCGTCAAGGGCTGGGTCGCCAACCTC
>QYQG01000101.1 GCA_007280375.1 Betaproteobacteria bacterium | reverse complement strand
GGTGAACGCACGCCGTTGGCGCTCATCAACCCGGCGGCCTCGGGGCGTATGGCGGTGGCCGAGGCGATTACCAACGCGGCGGCGGCGACGATCAACGCGATCGGCGATATTCGTCTGTCGGCCAACTGGATGGCGCCGGCCGGTCAGCCCGGCGAGGATGCGGCCTTGTTTGACACGGTGCGCGCGGTGGCCAAGGCGTTTTGTCCTGACTTAGGCATCAGCATCCCGGTCGGCAAGGATTCGATGTCGATGCGCTCGGCGTGGCAGGACGGTAAAAAGGCCAAGGCGGTGACCTCACCGTTGTCGCTTATCGTCACCGCCTTTGCGCCCACGCCCGATGCGCGCCGTACCTTGACGCCGCAATTGCGTACGGATCTCGGCGCGACCGATCTGCTCTTGATCGATCTGGGCGTAGGCCATAACCGCATGGGCGGATCGATCTTGGCGCAGTGCTATGGCGAGCTGGGTGACGAAGCCCCGGATGTGGTCTCGACCGAACGCTTTAAGGCGTTTTTTGCGTTGATCCAACGCTTTAACCGCGAGGGGATTCTCCTCGCCTATCACGACCGTTCCGACGGCGGTCTGTTTGCGACGCTCTGCGAGATGGCCTTCGCCGGCCATTGCGGGGTCGATATGGATGTCGATGAGCTACGCTACAAACGCCTGCATGACGATGTAATGAGCGACATCGAGGACGCGCCGGTGCCGCAAGAACCGTACACCAGCCGCCTCTTTAACATCCTCTTTAATGAAGAACTCGGCGCGGTGGTGCAGGTGCGTCAGCAGGATACCGCCGCCGTGCTGGAGGCCTTTATCGCGGGCGGCCTGCGTGATGAGGTCTTCGTGATCGGCGGGTTGAATACGAAGGATCGTGTGCGTGTCCTGCGTGAGGGCGTGGCGGGGTTGGATGAGTCGCGCGTCGAGCTGCAAACGGCGTGGAGCGCGACCAGTCTGCGGATGCAAAACCTGCGCGATAACCCGGCTTGCGTGCGGCAAGCGTTTGCTGCGCTACAGGCGAAGGATCCGGGTCTGTCGGCGCATCTGTCGTTTGATCTCAACGAGGATGTGGCCGCACCCTATGTTAAACGCGCCAAGGCGCAGCCACGGGTGGCGATCTTGCGTGAGCAAGGCGTTAACGGCGAGGTGGAAATGGCGGCGGCGTTTGCGCGCGCCGGTTTCACGCCGGTCGATGTGCACATGAGCGATATCTTAGCCGGGCGCTTTGATCTGTCCAGCGTGAAGGGTTTGGCCGCGTGTGGTGGCTTCTCCTATGGCGATGTGTTGGGGGCGGGTGGCGGTTGGGCCGCGTCTATCTTGCACAGCCCGCGGGCACGCGATAGTTTTGAGGCCTTCTTCAACCGTGACGACAGCTTCGCCTTGGGCGTGTGTAACGGCTGTCAGATGATGAGCCGTTTGAAAGGCATCATTCCCGGCGCAGAGAACTGGCCGCGTTTTGAACGCAACCTGTCGGAGCAATTCGAGGCGCGCTTCGTGATGGTTGAGGCGCTGCAGACACCGTCTATCCTGTTTGATGGCATGGCCGGATCGCGGATGCCGGTGGTCGTCTCGCATGGCGAGGGCCGTGCGGTGTTCGACACGGCGGCGCAACAACGACGCGTCTTGACCAGTCTGCGCTATATCGACAACCGGGGCCGGGCGACGGAGCAATTCCCCGCCAACCCTATCGGTTCGCCGGGCGGGATCACCGGCGTGACCACGGCGGATGGTCGTTTCACGATCATGATGCCGCATCCGGAGCGGGTCTTCCGTGCGGTGCAGCATTCGTGGCGGCCGGACGACTGGCAAGAAGATGGCCCGTGGCTACGCCTGTTCCGCAACGCGCGGCGCTGGTTGGGCTGACGGATGATTAGCCCATAAAAAAACGCGGCCTAGGCCGCGTTTTTTAGTGAGCGCTTGATGCTTACTTGACAGCGAGGATGGCGTCAGCCAGTGCGTCTGCATGGGCTGCGGCCTTGGCTTGCGCCGGCATCGGGATCTTGCCGTAGACGCCTTTGGAGCCTTCTTTGATGGCATGAACGATGGCGGCCTTGTCGCCAGCGCGCTTGGCTGCGATGTCTTTCCAGGTCGGGCCCATCTTCTTTTTAGTCGCATCGTGGCAACCGATACAGCCGTTTTCAGCGAAGATGTCGGCAGCGGCCGGGGCGGCAAAGGCGGCGATGGCGGCGGTAGCTAGGATTGCGGTGAACAGTTTCATTTGAGTCTCCAGACTATTAACAAAATAAGGGTTTTTTAAGGTTTAGTGTTACGACCAAGGCCGCAGGCGATAAACATACTAGCCTTGGTGTAATGCGTCAATATATTTTGTCACCATTTGACGAGATGGATATGCGGCAGGGCGCGGCCTAGGAATCGCTCGCCTATGGTTTGAAAGCGTAAAGGGACATCGGTGACGAAAAAATCGTAACGCGGGGGGGTGCGTTTAGGGTTGACTAGATCGCGTTCAGACAAAAGCCGTGCGGTCTGTTCGGCGATGGCATCGGCAGAGTCGACGAGGGCGACACCGGGTCCGGCGACCTCGTGCAACAGGGGTTTTAGGAGGGGGTAGTGGGTGCAGCCGAGGACGAGGCTGTCGATGCCTTCGGCCAGCAGGGGCTTGAGGTATTCTTGCGCGGTGAGCCGGGTGACGGGGTGGTCGAGCCAGCCTTCTTCGACCAAGGGGACGAAGAGGGCGCAGGCCTGCGCGTGCAGCCGTACCGGCGGCAGGCCCGGGCCGCTGTGGATGGCGCGGGTGTAGGCGTTGCTGTTGATGGTGGTGGGCGTGCCGATGACGCCGATCTTGTAGTTGCGGGTGGCGGCTAAGGCGGCCTTGGCTCCGGCCTCGATGACATCGAGCACGGGCGTGGGCGAGAGGTCGCGCACCTGTTGCGCGGCGACGGCGGCCATGGTGTTGCAGCCGATGACGAGGAGTTTGACCTGTTTTTCGAGCAGGAATTGGGCGATTTGGGTGGTGTAGTGGGTGATGGTCTCGACCGATTTTATGCCGTAAGGGACGCGCGCGGTGTCGCCAAAATAGACGATGTCCTCGAACGGCATGCGTTCCATGAGGGCGCGTACCACGGTGAGGCCGCCGACGCCGGAGTCGAATACGCCGATGGGGCTGGAGGGGTTGATGTCAGGCATGATCGTTGGGTGAGGCATGTTGAGCGAGCGCCCATTCTACATGTTCGCGCACGAGGTTATCGGGATGTGTGCGTCTGGCGTGGAGCGCGGCTAGGGTCGGTTCGGTGCGCGGGCCGTTGCCTAGGGCGACCGCGATGTTGCGTAGCCAGCGCCCCCAGCCGATGCGGCGGATGGGGGAACCGGCGAGGCGTTGTTCAAACTCGGCCTCTGTCCAAGTAAAAAGGTCGATCAATGTCGCGTGATCTAAGCCGTGGCGCGGCTGAAAATCGGTCTCACGGCTGGGCGTTGCGTAACGGTTCCAGGGGCAGACGAGTTGGCAGTCGTCACAGCCGTAGATACGGTTGCCCATGAGCGGACGCAGCGCGATGGGGATTACGCCTGCGTGTTCAATGGTGAGATAGGAGATGCAACGCCGCGCATCGACTTGGTAGGGCGCGATGATGGCGGCGGTGGGACAGACGGTGATGCAGGCGCTGCAGGTGCCGCAATGTTCGGGCTCTTCGGGTAGATCGGGGCTAAGGGCGAGATCGGTTAGCAACTCGCCGAGGAAGAACCACGAGCCGGCACGGGTGAGCAATAGACTGTGCTTGCCGCGCCAGCCGCTACCCGCGCGGGCGGCAAGTTCGACCTCCAAGAGCGGCGCGCTGTCGGTGAAGGCGCGGTAGGCAAACGGCCCGATCTCGGCGCTGATGCGGTCGGCGAGTTTTTGGAGGCGATGACGGATGACCTTGTGATAGTCGCGTCCTAGGGCGTAGCGCGAGATATAGGCGCGTTCGGGGTCGGCCAACACGGTCTCGGCATCGGCCGCGTCGGGTTGATAGTCAAGGCGCACGCTGATAATACTGCGCGTGCCGGGCACTAATTCCGTTGGACGGGCGCGCAGAACCCCGTGTCGCGCCATATAATCCATCTCGCCGTGAAAACCGGCGGCCAGCCATGCCACGAGTTCGGGTTCGGCATGGCCGAGGTTGGTGGGCGCAAAGTGGACGGCGGTGAAGCCTAGCTCGGCACCCCAACGGCGGATGTTGGCCTTGAGTTCGGGTTCGGTGTAGGGCATAACGCCTATGATAGTCGCAGGATGAAAGCGGATGGATGCTGTTGTCGTAAATTTACCGGATGAGTCGGCAACCTTGGCCTTGGGTGCGCGCCTCGCTGCGGCCTTGACCCCCGGTCTCTATATTGAGCTGATAGGTGATCTGGGTGCGGGGAAGACGACCTTGGTGCGCGGGGTGTTGCGTGCCTTGGGCTATCAAGGGCGGGTAAAGAGCCCGACCTTTACCTTGCTTGAACATTACCCCATTTCGGGGTTTAACCTGTATCATTTTGATTTATATCGTTTCGAGGATCCTGAAGAATGGTTGGACGCGGGCTTTCGCGAGCATTTCAATGCCGATGCTGTGTGTTTGGTGGAGTGGCCAGAAAAGGCCGAGGGCTGTCTGCCGCCCCCCGATCTCACCCTATCACTGGCCTCGATCAACGACGGCAGGGGGCGACAGGCGACGCTCCGTGCCCATACTGTGAGCGGTAGGGCATGTCTCGCGATCCCCGTTTCTGGCGTTTAAAGGCCCCGTTGGCGTGGTTCTTGGGCTGTGCCCTGCCCGCCGTGGCCGGGACGCCGTTGCAAACCGTGCGTGCGGTGCGTGTTCAGCCGTCGCCGGAGGGTTCGCGTCTGGTGTTGGAGCTTGCCGAGATGCCGGCGTATAAAACGCTGACCTTAAAAGACCCTGATCGCGTGGTCTTTGACCTTGAAGGGGTCGCGCCTGATGGCCCTTTGGCCGATATTGCCACGCGGATTACGCCGCAAGACCCCTGCATCGCCTCGTTGCGGGTGGGTATAAATCGACCGGGTGTAACGCGTCTAGTGATCGAGTTAAAGACGGCGGTGCGTCCAGAGATCTCTACGCTCAAACCGATGGCCGATTATGCGCATCGGCTGATCATCGATCTCAAAGGGCGTGGCCAGCCGGTGCCCTCTGTTAGCGCACCGGCGGCGCCTAAGCTTGCTTCGTCCGTTAATAGAACGCCTCAGCCTGTAGAACCATTGCCGGTGCCAGCGGAGACCAAGCGCATGGTGGTCGTTGCCATCGACGCCGGTCACGGCGGTGAGGACCCGGGCGCACGCGGCGCACACGGTACGCTGGAGAAGACGGTCACGCTATCGATAGCGCGGCGGGTGCGGGCCAAGATTGAGCAAACGGATACGATGCGCGCGGTGATGATCCGCGAGGGCGATTATTTCATCCCCTTGCATGAGCGGGTCAATAAGGCGCGCCAAGCGCAGGCCGATATCTTCGTTTCTATCCACGCCGATGCCTTTTATAAGGCCAGCGCCCGCGGCTCGTCGGTGTTTGTGCTGTCCGAAAAAGGGGGGACATCGGCCGCTGCACGGTGGTTGGCAAAGAAAGAAAACGATGCCGATCTGATCGGCGGGGTGAGGGTTGATGTGAAGTACATCTTTGCGCGTGAATCGATCCTGGATATGTCTAAAGATGCCCAGATTCGCGACAGCCTAAGGTTGGCGCGGGGCGTCTTGGAGGAGGTCGGCGGCATCAACGATCTACACAAGGCCACGGTCGAGTCGGCTAGCTTCGCCGTCCTTAAGGCGCCAGAGTTCCCCTCCATCTTGATTGAGACGGCCTTTATCTCGAACCCGGAAGAAGAACGCAAGCTCACCGATGACGCGCATCAAGACAAGATCGCCGCAGCGATCGTGGCCGGTTTGACGCGTTATCTGGCCACAAACCCCTCGTTGAGCCGCCGAGATAAAACCGCGCAGCGTGTAGTGCGCGATTGATGATGCGCGCACCGCATAAAACCATCCCTATCGTGCGTGAGGAGACGCGCGTCGATCAGCGCGTCGAGACGCCGCCCATAACCGGCCCCTTGCCGGTGGCGGAGGTGTTGGCGGAGATCGCTAGTAGCATGAGTTCGGATGCCAATGTCGAGCAAATGTTGACGCGTTTTCTGGGTATCATGATGCGCCTATCTGGGGCGCATGCGGGGGCAGTGCGCGTGTTGACGGCCGATGGTGCGCATCTGCGTTTGGTGGGGTCACAAAATGTGCCGCCCCGCGCGATCGAGCGCGAACGATTTGTGCCTTTAGATTGCGGTGTGTGCGGGAAGGCCATGCACTCGCAACAGAGCGAAGAAGACAATATCTTATCGGTCTGTCAAAAACAGGTACGCCATGCCTATATCGACAAACGCTATGCGCGGGTCTTGGCCATCCCTTTGCGGCATAAAGGGCGCGTCTTGGGGGTGTATAACCTGTTCTTGGAGCAGAATCAGGTCTTGTCGGACGATGTGCGTCTGTTGTTTAACTCGATTGCCGAACACTTAGGCATGGCGCTCGAAAACATGCGTCTGACGCGCGAGAACATGCGCATCTCGCTGATCAACGAGCGCACCATGTTGGCCAACCAGATCCACGATTCGTTGGCGCAGACCTTGGCCTATTCCAAGATGCGCCTGTCGGTGCTGGGCGAGGCCTTGGCCGAAGGTAATCTCGAAGACACGCATCGTTATCTAGGCGATGTTGGGGAGGCGGTGGACCTCGCCTATGCCGAGTTACGCAATCTGATTACGCAGTTCCGTGATCGTATCGATCCGCGTGGCCTGGTTCCTGCACTGACGGAGATGGTGCAGAGTTTTCGGCAAAAGGCCAATGCCGATGTTGATTTTCTTAATTTGACGCAGGATGTGCTCCTCTCGCCAGAAGAGGAGATACTGGTTTTTCATATCATCCAAGAGGCCTTGTACAACATCAGCAAACACTCCCGTGCGCGCCATGTCATCGTCACACTCGATCTGGAAGAGGACGAATATGTGGTCAATGTGGCAGACGATGGCGTGGGGCTGGTCGATGCCTCGGTCAGCATGGGCCGCAGTTTTGGCCTGACCATCATGCGCGAGCGGGCGGATAAACTGGGCGGTAGCTTGGCCATTGAAAGTCGGCCAGCGGGAGGGACGACGGTGCGCCTGCGCTTTCCTGCGAGCCGGTCAACGACGCATAAACCCACCCATAAACCGGCGCAACGCGCCACGAAGGGACATAAAAAATGAGTCGAGTGCGTATTGCATTGGTGGACGACCATACCTTGTTTCGTAAGGGTTTGGCCGAGTTGCTGGAACGCGATGGTAGCCTAGAGGTTGCCGCCATGACGGGGGATCCGAATGAGGTGGCGGCTTTGTTGCGCGCACACACCCCCGATGTCTTGATCCTCGATCTGAACCTGCCGCCGACCGATGGCATTACCTTGATGCAAGAGTTGCGCGCACAGGGTTTTTCGCTGCCGGTGTTGATCTTGACCGTGTCGGAGGCCGATCGTGATCTGGCACGCGCATTGCGTAACGGGGCCAAGGGCTATCTCTTGAAAAGCATGGAGCCGGACGAGGTGATCGATGCCATCTTGCGTGCGGCACGCGGCGAGACGGTGGTCGCGCCGACCATGACGGCCAAGTTGGTCCGCCTCCTCGATCAGCGCGGTGATGGCGGTGCGGACCGCAACGATGTGTTATCCACCTTGACGCAGCGGGAGCGGGAGATCTTGGCCCATCTCGCGCGTGGCGAGAGCAATAAGGCGATCGCGCGCGCGTTGGATATTAGTTACGACACGGTGAAGCTGCATGTGCGCCACATCTTGGCCAAGCTCAACCTGAGCTCGCGGGTCGAGGCGGCGGTGTTCGCGGTCGAGCAGCGGTTTACACCTAACTAAGGGCCTTTATCGCGCAGCACTGTAGGAGCGGGCTTGCCCGCGAACAACGGCCGTTTTCGCGAGCAAGCTCGCTCCTACAAGGACGCGGTTAGCTTGATGGCTGCTATGCGTGCCGTGCGCAGGGCCTCGGCCATTTTGTTGGGCGGTGTGTGGTCGGAAATGGCGGCGGCATCGACACTTTGGACGGCGGCCAACGCGGTCTCTAAAAAAACGCGTGGCGCGTAGGCGCTGTCCTCAAAACCGAGTCGGCCACGATGGTCGCATTCGCAGGCTTGGATGAAGGCGGCTAGGCGTGCGTCGTTGCGCAAGGCGCCGATGGTGTGCAACAGGTCGAGCATTGTTTCGGGGCGTAGTTCAGCGGCGCGGGCGGCGTTGCCGTGCTGCCGGGCGACGGCGAGCGCGAGGTCGCGACAGTCATTGGGGACTTTTAGACGGTTGCATAAAGGCCCCAGTAGGGCCGCGCTGCGTTGTTCGTGACCGTGATGGCGGGGCAAAAGATCGGCCGGCGTGGTGCCTTTGCCGAGGTCGTGACCCAAGACGGCAAAACGCACGGGGAGGCTGGCATGGATGCGTGCCGCCTCTGTGAGGCAGAGCAGGAGGTGAGCGCCGGTGTCGATCTCGGGGTGAAACTCGGCCCGTTGCGGGATGCCAAAGAGGGCGTCGACCTCGGGTAGCAGACGCGCCAAGGCGTGTGATGCGCGCAGGACCTCGATCATGCGCGCAGGCGCGGCCTCCATCAGTCCTTTGCTGATCTCTTGCCAGACGCGCTCGGGGACTAAGGCATCGACCTCGCCGGCGGCGACCATGGCTTGCATCAGGGTCAGGGTCTCGGGCGCGACGCTGAAGGTGGGGAAGCGCGCGGCGAAACGGGCGATACGCAGGATGCGCACGGGGTCTTCTGCAAACGCCGGCGAGATATGGCGCAGGACGCGTTCGTTGAGGTCGCGTTGTCCATGGTGCAGGTCGATGAGCGTGCCATCGGCGGCGCGGGCCATGGCGTTGATGGTGAGGTCACGCCGGGCGAGGTCTTCTTCTAGGGTGACGCTGGGTTCGGCGTGGATGACAAAGCCGCGATAGCCGGGCGCGCTCTTGCGTTCGGTGCGGGCGAGGGCGTATTCCGCGTGCGTCTTGGGGTGTAAAAAAACCGGGAAATCGCGTCCGACGGGGAGAAAGCCGGCCGCGACCATGGCCTCGGGTGTAGCGCCAACGACCAGCCAGTCGCGGTCTTGAATGGGCAGGCCGAGCAGGCCGTCACGCACCGCGCCGCCGACCTCGTAAACCTGTATGGGCGGGGCGAGCGAGGGCGCGTTAGACATGCGGTGTGGGCGTGGGCGTGAGTTAACGACGGGCGTGGCAGCGGTAGAGGGCGTAGATGCTGCGGCTGTCTTCGTGGCGCAGGTAGTCCAGGTTGGCGCCTAGGGAGAGCGGGGGGCCAAAGCGGTTAATGACCGTCCCCTCCGGCGCGACATTGTCGGTCTGCAAGGCGTAATGGTTGTCGCGGGTCATGATCTTGGGGCCGGGTAGCCATTCCATGACCATGGCCATGGCGTAGGATGCGCCCTCACCGAGCGGCAGGATGGCGCGTTTGAGGCCGAGTTTTTTGGCCGTCAGGCGCACGAGGTCTTCGAGGCTAAAGACATCGTTACCGCAGAGGGTGTAGACCTGGCCAAAGGTCGTTGGATCGTTGATGGCGACGGCGAAGGCGCGCGTGACATCGTCGAGATGCACCGGCTGTAGGCGGGCATTGGGGTTGGCCAAGGGCAGGATCTTGGTGAGTTTTAGGATCTTGGCGAAGAGGTTTAGGAAATGGTCGTCTGGGCCAAAGATGACCGAGGGGCGAAAGACGGTGACATTGAGGTCAATAGCGGCTAAGACGATAGCCTCGCCGCGCGCCTTGGTCTGTTGATAAACGCTGGCCGAATCCACGCTGGCGCCGAGTGCGCTCATGTGTAGCAGGCGTTTGACCCCGGCGGCGCGACAGGCGGCGACGACCTGGGTGGGGAGTTCGCAATGGGCCTGTTCAAACTCGGCGCGGGTGCCGTGCAAGATGCCGACGAGGTTGATGACCACATCGACGCCTTTAAATAGGGAGTCTAGCGTGGCCGGGTCGTGGATGTCGGCCTCGACCGTGGTGATGGTGGGCAGGACATCGAGCGCGCGTAGATCGATGCGGCGACGACCGGGGATAAGGATGGCCACGCCGGTTTTGGCGAGTTTGGCGACGAGGTGGGAGCCGACGAAGCCGCCGCCCCCGAGGATGCAGATCGTGTTCATGGTGCTTTTCCTGTAGATAAACGGATGCCGCTATCTTACGCTTGTTGGCTAGTCGAGGGCAGGGGTGTACTCATCTTCGGGGAGGGGCTTGCTGCTGCGCGGCGGGACGGTGCCGAGGCGGTCGTTGAGCGAGGTCTGCGGTCCGCCTAGGCGTTCGGCGTAGAACATGGCGTTGGCAAGGACCTTTTTGACATATTGGCGAGTCTCTAAAAAGGGGATGGTCTCGACATAGATCGCGCCTTCGAGCGCGGCGTTGGACTGCCATTTGCGCGCCCGTGTGGGCCCAGCGTTGTAGGATGCGGTGGCGAGGACGACCGATTTGTCGAGGCCGGTGTAGAGGTTGTTGAGGTACCAGGTGCCAAAGCGGATATTGGTTTCGGGTTGGCCGACCTTGTTCACGACCTTCCGGCTGGCGCCCATCTTCTGGCCGATCCAGCGTGCCGTGCCGGGCATGATCTGCATCAGGCCACCGGCGCCAACGCGGGAGCGGGCGTATTCGACGAAACGCGATTCTTGCCGCATCAGGCCGTAGACCCAGGCGACATCGAGGTTGTGCTCGCGGGAGAAGGCATCGGCGAGGTCGCGGTAGGGGGTGATGTAGCGCAGGTCTATGCTGTGTGCCTCACGGGTGCGCTCGGCGGTGCTGATGGCGCGGTCGTACCAACGCGCTTGGCGAGCGATCTCGGCGGCGGCTAGGAGTTGTCTATCGTTCATGCCGATGAGGGCCCAGTTCCATTCGGCGAGGGCATCGTCATTCAGGTCTAATTTGCGTAGCACGAGGGCGCGTTTGAGACCATGGTGGTCTTCGGCAAAACGCTGTTCGCTGTCCGATAGCGGGGCGGCGATGGGCCGTTCATGCATCCGTTGCGGTAATGACTCTTCGGCGAGGCGACCGTAGTAGTTAAATTCTTGCGATAAGGGGGCGAAGATCTGCTGCGCGGCGGCGTGGGCGTTCATCGCCTGTAGGCTGCGCGCCTTCCAATAACGCCAGACCGGCTCGTGTTGCAGGTGCGCGGGCATCGCTAACAGCGTGATATAGAGTTCGTTCCAGCGTTTGCTGCGCAATAGGCTGCGCGCGTGCCATTCGTGTTGCAGGTCGGTGAAGGCGCTGCCCATGGCGCGAAACCAGGTGTTGGCCATGGGATCGTGCCGGCGCGCCGCCTCGACGGCGATCTGACCCCAGCCATAACGGCGTTCGGCCTCGCTGTAGTTAGGGCCGACGACCTCCCAGAGCGCGGCGGCGTTGGCGGGGTCTTTCTTGGCCTTTTGGAAGAGGGCGAAGAGGGCGGCCTCGCGCTGTGCGGGCGTGATGCCGGGCGTTTCAATGAGGCTGGTGACCCCCGCCTCGGCCTGTCGCAAGGTCTGGGCGTCTATCTGCTGCTCGAGGGGGAGCTGGGCGTTGAGCCGGCTGGCGAGGGTGACTTGCCGATCAGAGAGCGCGAGGCGTAGACGGGTGAGGATGGCCTCATCGCTGATCTGGCCCGCGGCGCGCATCTGGCTATAGAGTCGTTCGCAGGCATCGGCTTGCGGGCTGATTTTTGTAAAGCGTTGCAGGGCCTCGTGCGTTGCGTTGGCGTCGTGTAGTGCGACCCGGGCGTGCAGGCCGATGCACTCGGTTTCGCGATCGACGAGTTTAATCTCGCGTATTTCGTGTAACAGCGCAGACCAGTGTTGTTGCGTGTAGCGCTGGGCAACGAGGCGTTTATGGGCGCGGTCGGCGAGGGGGCTGTGGGGGTATTTATGGGCAAATGCGCGCAGGACCTCAGGGTCTTTGCCATTGTCACCCAAACGCCACCAGGCAATATAGGGCGCTAAGAGGTGATCGGCGGGGATCTGTCGCGCCGCCTTTTCAAAGCGCGCCGATTGCCCCTTGCTGATGGCCTCGTGCGCGTTGATGAAGGCTGTTTCGGGTGAGGCGATGGCCGCAGTATTGGAGAGTAGCAGGCCGAGGATGAGGCGTCGGATGAAAAGTCTTGTGCGCATGACGGGATGGTAACTTAAATCGGAGTTATTAATCATTGCGAATGTTCTTGCGGTTCTCGTTGCCGTGGTTTTCGCGGGCAAGCCCGCTCCTACGGCAGTTCGTGGCGGCCAACACCGTAGGAGCCAGCTTGCTGGCGAACAGCGCTTACTTGCGTAGCACTCGTTACGCAACGAGTGCTACGCAACGAGGAATCATCAACGGCGCGTTACGATCTCGGCCATGGGCAGGCGTTGTTTCTCGGGGATGGCATCAGAGCAATAGCCCAAGGCCAGCACCAAGGCAGGGATGAAGTGGCTGTGGTCGTAGTCGAGGACGGCG
>QYQG01000052.1 GCA_007280375.1 Betaproteobacteria bacterium | reverse complement strand
TTGATCGGCATCGTCAAAAAGAACGCCATCTTGATGATCGATTATGCCTTGGTGGCGCAACGCGAGGGCAAGACGCCGCGTGCCGCGATCGAGCAGGCCTGTCTGTTGCGTTTTCGCCCCATCTTGATGACGACGATGGCGGCCCTTTTGGGCGCCTTACCGTTGATGCTAGGGCAGGGGATGGGCGCAGAGTTGCGTCAGCCGCTGGGTATCGCCATGGTCGGCGGCCTGTTGCTGAGCCAAGCCTTGACCTTATTCACCACGCCGGTGATCTACCTCGCGTTTGAACGCTGGGCGAGGCGTGATGGGCAGTAATGTTTTGGCTTGAACGCCCAGTAGCGGTGACCTTGTTGACGCTGGCGGTGGCGTTGGCGGGGGCAGTGGCGTTTTTTCAGTTGCCGATCGCGCCGTTGCCGGAGGTGGAGTTTCCCACCTTGGCGGTAGAGGCATCCCTGCCGGGGGCGAGTCCGGAGCAGATGGCGGCGACCGTAGCCGCACCGTTGGAGCGACAACTGGGACGCATCGCGGGGGTGACGGAGATGACCTCGACCTCGTCCTTGGGCAATACCCAGATCACCTTGCAATTTGATTTGGATCGCGACATCAACGGTGCGGCGCGCGATGTGCAGGCGGCGATCCAAGCCGCCCGCACGCTGTTGCCGGCGGGGATGCCTAGCCTGCCGCATTGGCGCAAACGCAATCCGGCCGATACGCCAATCATGATCTTGGCGTTGACATCAAAGCACCTGTCGCAGGCGCAGATGTATGACGCAGCCTCCACCATCTTGTTGCAACGCATCGCGCAGATCGAGGGGATCGGTGAGGTGCGTATCGGTGGCGCGTCGGCGCCGGCGCTGCGTGTCGCGGTGAATACGGCGCAACTGGCGCAACAAGGTCTGGCGGCGGACGCGGTGCGGCAGGCGGTGTCTGACGCGGTGGCGCAACGCCCTTTGGGTACGGTGGCGGTGGGTGAACGGTCGTGGCAGATCGACTCGGGCCATGCGATCAAAGACGCGGCGAGCCTGCAACCCTTGATCGTGCAGTATCAAGATGTGGCGGGCGTGCGCCTCGATGAGGTGGCGACGGTGTCGGACTCGGTGCAGGATATACGCCAATTTGGCAGTACGAATGGGGCGAAGGCGGTGATCGTGGTGCTCTACCGGCAACATGGCGCAAACCTGATCGCCACGGTGGATAGGGTGCGGGCGGTGTTGCCAACCTTGCAGGGCATGATCCCGCCGGCGATGAGCTTGACGGCGGTGATGGATCGTACGCCGACCATCCGCGCCTCGTTGCACGAGGTGGAGCGCACGCTAGTGATCTCGGTGGGCATGGTGATCCTCGTGGTCTTGCTGTTTTTGCGTCGCCTGCGCGCCGCCTTGATCCCCAGTGTGGTGGTGCCAGTGTCCTTGCTGGGCACCTTTGGCGTGATGTATCTGTTTGGTTACAGCCTAGACAATCTGTCTTTGATGGCCTTGACGGTGGCGACCGGCTTTGTGGTCGATGACGCCATCGTGGTCTTGGAGGCGATCACGCGCCATATCGAGGCGGGGCATACGCCGATGCAGGCAGCGCGCTTGGGGCTGCGCCAGGTGGGCCTGACCGTGGTCGCGATCTCCTTGGCCTTGGTGGCGGTGTTTATCCCAATCTTGCTGATGGGCGGCATCGTCGGTCGTTTGTTTAACGAGTTTGCCGTGGTCTTGGTCGCCGCGATTGGGGTGTCTCTGGTGGTGTCGTTGCTGACCACGCCGGTGCTGTGTCGGGGCTTGAAGCCTGAGGTCAGACGGCCGCAACGCGGGATGCGCTGGGTGCGCGTTGCCTATCGTCGCAGCCTAGCGTGGGCCTTGCGCCATAGCCCGTTGGTGTTGCTGGGCTTGGCCTTGGTGATTGTCTTGAATATCCAAGCCTATCGCACGATCCCCAAGGGTTTCTTCCCGACTCAAGATACCGGGCGGATCATGGGCATGGTGCGTGCGGATCAGAGCATCTCCTTTGCCGCCATGGAGGTGAAGATGCAGGCGTTTATCCAGATCGTGCGGGCCGATCCGGCGGTGCGGGCGGTGACGGGTTTTGCGGGTGGGTCGCGGGCCAATACGGGGACACTGTTTATCACCCTACACCCGTTGACGGAACGCACGGAGTCGGTGACGGAGGTCATCGCCCGTTTGCGTAAACCCTTGGCACAGATCCCGGGCGCGCGGCTGACCTTGGTGCCGATGCAGGATGTGCGCATCGGCGGACGACCGACGGATGCGGAATACCAATTCACCTTGCAAGCGGACGACCTTGCCCTGTTGCGTCACTGGGAAGCGCGGGTGCGGCAGGCCTTGCAACAGATCCCGCAGTTGGTGGATGTCAACTCTGACCAGCAAGATAATGGCTTGCAGACGCGTTTGGAGGTGGACGCGGATCAGGCGACGAGCAAAGGGGTGAGCGTGCAGGCGGTGCAGGCGGTGTTGGCCAATGCCTTGAGTCAACGCCAGATTGCCACGGTGTATCAGCCTGAGTATCAACGCCCCATCATCTTGGAGGCCGATGCACGGTGGTTGAGCACGCCGGAGGCCTTGCGGCGTTTTCAGGTGGTGAGCGCGGCTGGGCAGGCCATCCCGCTCGCGCAACTCGTGCGCGTAGTGCATAGCCATATGCCGCTCGCCATTGCGCATCAGGACGGCGTGCCGGCGATGACGCTGAGTTTTAACCTGCGCCCCGGCGTTTCCTTGGGTGAGGCCACGCCTTTGGTGCAACAAACCCTGCGCGAGATGGCTATGCCGACGCAGGTGCGCGCGGAGTTTTCGGGTAAGGCGAAGGCCTTTCAAAGCTCGATGGCCAGCCAGCCGTGGCTGATCTTGGCCACGCTGGTGGTGATCTATCTGGTGCTAGGCATCCTCTACGAGAGCCTAGTCCATCCGCTGACCATCTTGTCTACGCTCCCTTCGGCGGGGATAGGTGCGTTACTGGCCTTGATGCTGTTTGAGATCGAATTTAGCGTCATCGCGATGATTGCCATCTTTTTGCTCATCGGCTTGGTAATGAAGAATGCCATCTTGATGATCGACTACGCCATCGAACGACAGCGGCGCTTTAACACCTCGGCCGCGCATGCCATCTACCGTGCGGCGCAACTGCGCGCCAGGCCTATTGTGATGACGACGCTCACCGCCATCTGCGGGGCCTTACCGTTGGCCTTGGGTGGCGGCGAAGGCGCGGAATTGCGTCAGCCCTTGGGCATCGCCATCGTCGGCGGCCTGCTGTTATCGCAGGCCTTGACGCTGTACACCACGCCGGTGATCTATCTCTATCTGGACAGACTGGCGCGGCGCGCAAAGCGTAGCGCGTCTTGACATTAAAAACCCGACCGAAGTCGGGTTTTTAATGGGCTACTGACGAAGATTAACGCCGTGCGACCTGAGCCGGGCGCTGGATCGGCTGGCTCAATCCGGCAACCGTGCGCCCTTGGGGGTCAAAGCTGCGCGTCAGGGTCTTCATGTTGACGGCAGGGACCTTGACCGCGTCCTTACCGAGCAGTTTGTCGGCGAGGTATTGGTCATAGGACATGTAGTTCAACTTGGCCGTGACCGTGAAACCAGCTGAGTAGGCGGGTAGGCGGAAGGCGTAGGTGCCGTAGCGGAAGCCCTTGGGCGGGATGGTGTTGATCTCGGTGAAACCGGCGACTTCCCACGGGTTGACGGTGTTCTTCCCGTCCTTGTCGACCGAGTTGTTGCGGAAAATGACCGTGCCTTCGGGGAGACGGTTGTTCGCGCCCAACTCACCTGAACGGAAGACGACCTTGCCTTGCGCGTCGGTGACGCTGACATCGAGCCAAATCTGGCGGATAAAGGTCAGGCTGGTTGGCAGTTGGTGACCGGCGCGTTGGTTGGTGACCTTGACCTTGAGCTCGTAGGTGCCCGTAGCGTCTATCGGTTTGACGAAGAGATCAAGCTCGGCCGCCGATTGCAGGCGTTTGATCGCCTCAGCCTTGTGCTCCTCTCCACCTTCTACGCCCAGCAACGGCGCGATGATGGAGTTGCCACCGACAAAACCGTGGTCGTGCACGAGGCTACGCTCGTTTTCCGCACCGGCACCGGCGATGCCGCCTAGGCCGTGATCTTTCAGGTCTTTCGGGCGTTTCATCTCATCGGCAACGCGCCGTGCGGTATCGACCGGCACCATGTGGCAGTCTTGGCAGACGATGCCGTTTTGCGCGTAGGGCGTTTGTTTCCATTCGTCGTAGGTGTGTTCAATGGGGAATTTGTTGTCCGGGTGGAAGATGTTGTGGCAGTTGCCGCAGAACTCGGCCTTGGTGTGCTGGTCTGAAAACTGCGTTTCGTGATACGGCGATTTGGCGTCTTTCAAGGGGCCAAACTTGGTCGTGCCCGGGGTGTAGATCAGCGAGTTGTTGCCGGGGCCGCCGTAGGGCGAGGTCTTGGCCGAACTGCCGCTGGCGGTATGGCAGACATCGCAGGACACGCCTTTTTCGGCCACGCCCTCGGTGGTGAAGCCGCCATGTTTGCCGAGCTTGGGATCAAACTTAACGGTATTCGTCAGGATGCCGATGGGGGTGTGACACCCGCCGCAGAGCTTGGTCATCGCGCCGCCGCCGACGGCCTTTTCCGCCAAGGCCCACTCGGCTTGAAAGACCGGGTCTTTAAATGAGATGGAGTGCATCGAACCTTGCCAACCTTTGTATTGACGCTCATGACAGCCGCCGCAGACCTCAGGGTCTTCCCAGTCCTCGACCTTGGGGTGGGCCTTGGTGCTGGCGATCTCGGAGGGGCCGTGCAGTTTTTGCAGCGCGGGTTTGCCCTCGGTTTCGAGGGCCTGGGTGGAATACATCACCGTGCTGGCGATGCCAAAAAAAGTGGCCAACAGGCCGATCAACCAAGGGCGGTTCTTCATGCGTATCTCTCTCAGCGTAGGGTTATAAATTGACTTTTATCAAGTTCTGGGTGGATTGTACCGTTTACATTCTTCGGCGCAAGTGACTGATATTACTTTAGTAGATGCTTATTTTCTGAAGTTGTCTTGCTTAGAACGGTATTAGAACGGGGTCGCTGAGGTGAAACAAAGGGGTGTGGCAAGGACGGGGTGTAAAAAACGCAGTTCAGCGGCGTGCAGGCAGAGGCGTGGGGCGGCGTTTAAGGCCTCGGCGTGACCGTAGAGCGCGTCGCCAAGGATGGGGTGGCCTACATGCCAGAGGTGGACGCGTAGTTGGTGGGTGCGGCCGGTCAGCGGTGTCAGGCTCACGCGCGTGGCGTGGCGTTCTGGCAGGTAGGCGAGGCGGGTGTAGTGCGTGAGCGAGGCCTTGCCGGTCGCATAACACACCTTTTGGCGCGGGCGATTGGGCCAGTCACGCACGAGTGGCGCGTCAAGAGTACCTTCGGCCTCGGCGACTGCGCCCCAGACGATGGCTTCGTAGCGTTTATCTATCGCCCGCGTTTCAAAGAGGCTGCCAAAGGCGCTGGCCATCGCCGCGCCACGCGCGAACAGCATCAACCCTGAGGTGGCTTGATCGAGGCGATGCACAATGCGTGCGTCGGGAAAGTCGTCGAGCACTTGGCTGGCGAGATCAGGGCCGCCGGTGAGACCCGGGACGGCTAAGATCCCGGCGGGTTTTTCAACGACTACGCAATGTTCATCGCAGTAATGAAGCTGCAGATCAGACATGGCGGGCGCGTAACTGGCCGCAGCCGCCTTGGATGTCTTGTCCGGCCGATTGGCGTAGGCGGGTGATGATGCCGTGTTGGTGCAAGTAGCCCGCCATGTAGTGCGCCCGTTCATCGCTGGGGCGTTGATACGGCATGCCCTCGGTGGCGTTATAAGGGATGAAGTTCATCATCGCGTAACGGCCTTTGAGCAGGCGGACGATACCTTCCAACTCGGCATCGCTGTCGTTGATGCCCTCTAAGAGCGTCCATTGATATTGGATCGGATAGGCCGTGGCGCGGGCGTAGGCCTCGCCGAGTGCGACCAATTCCTCCGGCGTGATGCGCGGCGCCTTGGGCAAGAGCTGGGCGCGCAGCTCGGCGCGGCTGCTGTGCAGCGATAAGGCTAGCGCGGGTTTGACACGCCCTTGCGGCAAGCGTTCAAAGATGCGCAGGTCGCCGACGCTGGAGAAGACGAGGTTTTTATGCCCGATCGCCCCCGCCGTGCCGAGCAGGTCGATGGCGTCTAGGACATTTTCCAAGTTGTGCGCCGGTTCGCCCATGCCCATAAAAACGACGCGCTTGACCGGTTTG
>QYQG01000061.1 GCA_007280375.1 Betaproteobacteria bacterium | reverse complement strand
GCTGCATCTCATTGAGAAAAACACGCTTGCGCGTCTGCTTGGGGGAAATCTCGAATCCCGTCTGGTGTAGGCTGATTTGGTTCATGCCCCCATTATCTCATCTGCCGCTCTGGGTGGGTGGGTTATGCAGATGTTCCTTAAGTGAAAAACACCAAGAGTATTGGAGCAAGAACCTCAAGTTGACAGCGGTGCTGTTGGCGATCTGGTTTGTGGTGACCTTTGTGGTGATCTGGTTCGCCCGCGATCTCAACGAGATCGTTGTTATGGGTTTCCCGTTCCCCTTTTATATGGGCGCTCAAGGGGCCTTGATCATCTATGTCGCGCTCATTTGGTACTACGCACGGCGTATGAATCAACTCGATCTTGAGTATGGCGTACACGAAGGGGAGGATTAACATGGCGAGCGTCTCATCAAACACGGCCTTCTTCAATCAGTTGAAGCGCTACTACACCTTTTACACGGGCGGCTTTATTGCCTTCGTGATTGCCTTGGCAATCTTGGAGCAGATGGGCATGCCCCCTAAGATCATCGGCTATATCTTCCTCGCCGCGACCATCCTGCTCTACGCGGGCATCGGCGTGATGTCGAAGACGGCCGATGTGTCGGAATACTATGTCGCGGGTCGGCGCGTGCCGGCCTTGTTTAATGGCATGGCGACGGGCGCAGACTGGATGTCGGCCGCTTCGTTTATTGGTATGGCGGGCACGCTGTATCTCTCCGGCTATGACGGCTTGGCCTTTGTGATGGGCTGGACCGGTGGCTATGTGCTGGTGGCCTTGTTCTTGGCGCCGTATCTGCGCAAGTTTGGCCAGTTCACCATCCCGGATTTTCTGGGTGCGCGTTATGGCGGGCATCTGCCACGGGCGATCGGCGTCATCGCGGCCATTATTTGTTCGTTCACCTATGTGATCGCCCAGATCTACGGTGTCGGCCTCATCACCAGTCGCTTTACCGGGCTGGAGTTTGAGATCGGTGTCTACGCGGGTCTGGCGGGCATCTTGGTGTGTTCGTTCTTGGGTGGCATGAAGGCCGTGACTTGGACCCAAGTGGCTCAGTACATCATCTTGATCGTGGCCTATATGATCCCCGTGGTGTGGCTGTCGGTGAACATTACCGGTAATCCTATTCCGCAGATGGCCTATGGCCAGGCCTTGCAAGGCGTGACGGCCAAGGAGAAGGAGTTGAACGATCCGAACTCCGTATTGGGTAAGGCCGAACTGACGGTGCGTGCCATCCATAAAGAGAAGGCGGCCGAGTGGGGCGATAAGATCAAGGCCTTGGACGCAGCGGTGGCGGCGGGTAACGGCGCGACCTTCCATGCCGAGCACAAAGCCAAGGTCGAGCAGAAGCTGGCCGACCTGAAGGCCGCTCCGACCCTGGACGCCAAGGCGATCATCGGCGCAGAGAAAGACCTGAAGGACTTCCCGGCTACGATCGAGAAGCTCAAGGCTAAGTGGAAGACCGCCGAGACCGGCGCTAAGGGCAAGGCCGGTGCGATTGCCGCACATGCCGAGCCGTTCTCCGGCAAGGGCGCTGAGAAGAAGCTATTGAAAGAGGCCGCAACTACCGGCGTGGCGGCGGATCCGGAGGCGCTCACTAAGGCCAAGGCTGAGGACGAAAAGGCTTCCAACATCAAGCGCAACAATTTCATCGCCTTGGTGCTGTGTCTGATGGTCGGTACGGCCTCCTTGCCGCACATCCTGATGCGTTATTACACCACGCCTTCGGTGCGGGATGCGCGTAAGTCGGTGTTCTGGTCGCTGTTCTTCATCTTCCTGCTCTACTTCACCGCACCGGCCTTGGCCGTGTTGGCGAAGTATGAGGTCTATCACGCCCTCGTCGGCTCGTCTTTTGTCGACCTGCCGGCCTGGGTGCAGAACTGGCAGGCGGTGGATGCCACGCTGATGAAGATCGTCGATATGAACAAGGACGGCCTGATTCAGCTTGCCGAGATCACCATCGGCGGCGACTTGATCGTGCTGGCGACACCGGAGATTGCCGGTCTGCCGTATGTGGTCTCGGGTCTGGTGGCTGCGGGGGGTCTGGCGGCGGCATTGTCTACCGCCGATGGCCTGTTGTTGACCATCGCGAACGCCTTGTCGCACGATGTGTATTACAAGATGATTGACCCCAACGCCTCAACGGTGCGTCGTCTGACGGTCTCTAAGATGTTGTTGTTGTTGGTGGCGTTCTTGGCGGCCTATGTGACCTCGATGAAACCGGGTGATATCTTGTTCCTCGTTGGCGCGGCATTCTCCTTGGCGGCCTCGGCCTTCTTCCCGGCGCTGGTCTTGGGTGTGTTCTGGAAACGGGCTAATTACCTCGGCGCGGTGGTCGGGATGCTCGCGGGTCTGCTCATGTGCATGTATTACATGTACATGACCTACGACTTCTTTGGCGTCATGGCCCCGTTGTGGTTCGATATCAAGCCGATCTCGGCCGGTGTCTTTGGTATGGCGGCTGGCTTTACGGGCATGATTATCGGTTCTTTGATCACCCCGGCCCCGTCCAAGGAGATCCAAGATCTGGTGGATCATGTGCGTTATCCTAGCCTAGCGGGGGATATCAACACCAACGCGGCGTAAGCAGGAGCAAGGGCCGCCCTGTCGGGCGGTCTCTCTACGCAAAACGGCCCACCTAGGAATAGGTGGGCCGTTTTGCGTAGATGGCTTATTTAGGGGGCTTATTCGGCGAGGCGTGCGATGAGGTCGCTGCGTTGTGCGTCTTGGATCAGGCGTTTGGCCGTCGGCCTATCGTGAATGAGACAGTGTTCGATGACGGTGGTGACCTGTTCGGGTTGGCAGGCGTGGTAATGCGCCATGCCGAGGGCGTACCAGGCCGCGCCGTTCATGGGTTGCAGGTCGGCGGCGTGGCGTAGTGCGTCGGCGGCGCTGCGATGTTCACCACGCTGGGCATGGATCATGCCGATGCCGTACCATGCGCGATCGTGTTTGGGGTTGAGCTCGGTGGTGCGCTGGAAGGCGGCTAAGGCCGCGTCGGGTTGACCCAGTTTTTCGTGGGCGTAGCCCAGATTGAACCAGCTATCCGCGTGGGTCGCGTCCTGTTGCAGGGCGCGCTCAAACCAGAGGGCGGCGGCTGGCCAGCGCGCCTTTTGGGCGTGGGTCCAGGCGATGCTACGGATGGCCACGAGGTCGGAGGGGTTGGCGTGGTAACTGCCTTCCCACGCGGCCAAGGCACGCTCAGGCAGGTGTAGCCATTCGAAGATCGTGGCGCGTAGGGTGAAACGGAACTGGTCGAAGGTCATGGATGTCGTGTCGCGAAGGTAAGGCGGTGTTTATCCCGCGTGGGGTAGAATCAGGAACTCAAAGGAGTCTTTATGGAACTGTACCTTATTTCAATCGTGCGTGCCCTCGTTGAGGTGGCGGGACTGGCCCTGTTAGGCCAAGGCCTGCTCGCGGTGTTGGCGGGCAAGTACCGGCAGCAGAATATCTTTTACAAGCTCTTCCAAGTGATTACCGCGCCGGTCGTGCGGGCGGTGCGCTTTATCTCACCGCGTGTGATCCTCGATGCGCATATCCCGTTTTTGACCTTCTTTTTGTTGGCGTGGTTATGGATTGGCCTAGCGGCGGCCAAGCAATATCTACTGGCAATCTAGTAGAATGCGCGGCTGGATAGATGGAGGATGATGTGACGACCCTAAAGAACGACACCTTTTTGCGCGCCTTGATGCGCCAGCCGACCGAGTACACGCCGCTGTGGCTGATGCGTCAAGCCGGGCGTTATCTGCCGGAATATTGCGCGACGCGCGCCCGTGCCGGCGATTTCCTGAGCCTCTGCAAAAGCCCGGACATGGCCTGCGAGGTGACGCTGCAACCCTTGGCGCGCTACGACCTTGATGCCGCCATCTTGTTTTCCGACATCTTGACCATCCCCGATGCGATGGGCTTGGGTCTGTACTTTTCGACCGGCGAGGGGCCGCGCTTTGAACGCCCGCTACGCACGGAGTGGGAGATCCGCAACCTGACCGCGCCGGATCCGCATGACCATCTGCGTTATGTGATCGACGCGGTGAGCACTATCCGCCGCGCCTTGGATGGTTCGGTGCCGCTGATCGGTTTTTCGGGCAGTCCGTTTACGCTGGCCTGTTACATGGTCGAGGGCAGCGGTAGCGATACCTATGCCGAGACCAAGAAGATGCTCTACGGCCGCCCAGACCTCTTTCACCAGATCTTGAAGGTGACGACGCAGTCGGTGATTAGCTATCTCAATGCCCAGATTGAGGCCGGTGCGCAGGCGGTGATGGTGTTCGATTCGTGGGGTGGGATGCTGTCTAAGGCCGCTTATCTGGAGTTTTCGCTGCCCTATATGGCCGAGATCATGGCCAGCCTAACGCGTGAGCGGGAAGGCCGCACCGTGCCGCGGATCGTCTTTACCAAGGGCGGCGGCCAGTGGCTAGAGCAGATCGCGGCCTGTGGCTGTGATGCGGTGGGCTTGGATTGGACAACCGATCTGGGCGAGGCGCGGCGCCGCGTCGGCGAGCAGGTGGCCTTGCAGGGCAATATGGACCCGTCGGTGTTGTTCGCCCCGCCAGAGGCGATTGCGACGGAGGCGCGGCGGATCGTCGATTGCTACGGCCACGGCTCAGGGCATATCTTCAATCTCGGCCACGGCATCTCGCAATTTACCCCGCCGGAGCATGTCACCGCGCTGGTCGAGGCCGTGCATCAGCATAGTCGGCAATATCATCTGTGACCTAGCCTACACGGGGTGGGCTTAGTCACAGCCACCGTGCGGCTCTCGCATTAAAGACTCTTATGTCGGCAGATTGCGTGCGGCGTTATACTGCCCGCATTGCTATCTACGGAGTCTGCTATGTCGACCAAAACCCCTAATGATGTGCGCACCTTGGCCCTGGTTGGGGCGGCGGGTGCGGGTAAGACCTCGTTGATCGAGGCGATGTTGGTGCGGTCCGGTGCATTGGTTGCGCCGGGCTCGGTCGAGAAGGGCACGACGGTCTGCGACTACGAGGCCTTGGAAAAAGAGCATGGGCATTCGCTGAAGCTGGCGGCCGCGCATCTTGAACAGGATGGGGTGCGCGTGCATCTGCTCGATACGCCCGGTTATCCCGATTTTATGGGTCAGGCGATGTGCGCGCTGGATGCGGTTGAGACGGTGGCCGTGGTCGTCGATGCGACGCGCGGGATCGATCTTTACGCCAGCCGTATGATGCAATGGGCGCAGACGCGCAAGCTCGATCGCATGGTGATTATCAACCGGATCGATGCGCCGGGCGTGGATGCGGACTCGTTGGCCGCGACCTTGGCGGAGATACAGGCGGCCTTTGGCCGTGAGTGTCTGCCCATCAACCTGCCGGCGGCGGGGGCAACGCGGGTCTCTGATTGTTTCTTCGCGCCGGGCGGTGAGGCGGACTTTGCGTCTGTGGCTGCGGCGCATCAGGCCTTGGTTGAGCAGGTGGTGGAGGTCGATGAGGCCTTGATGGAGATCTATCTGGAACACGGCTCGGTGACACCAGCGCAGTTGCATGCCCCATTGGAGGAGGCGTTGCGTGAGGGGCATCTGGTGCCGGTGTGCTTTACCTCGGCCAAGACGGGGGCCGGTGTGGCCGAGTTGATCGATGCGATCATCCGTTTGTTGCCTAATCCGACCGAGGGCAATCCGCCGCGCCTGATGCAAGGTGCGGACGAGGTGCCGTTCGTTGCTGTGGCGGACCCGGCGTTGCCGGTGGTGGCGCATTGCTTCAAGGTGGAGATCGATCCTTTTGCGGGCAAGGTCGCCTTGTTGCGTGTTTTTCAAGGTACGCTGTCGTTGCATGCGCAGGTCTTTTTGGGCGAGGGGCGGCGGGCTGTCAAGGTGGGCCATCTGCATCGTGTGCAGGGCAAGCAGTTGCTCCCCGTGGAGGCCTGTGGGCCGGGCGAGATCTGTGCGATCAGCAAACTCGATGATCTGCATTTTGATACGGTGTTGCATGCCGTGGCGGAGGATGCGTCTATCCATATGCAGCCGTTACCCTTCCCGCACGCGGTTTTTGGCTTGGCCCTGCGTGCCAAGAAGCAGGCGGAGGCGCAGAAACTGGCCGACGCCTTGCATCGCATGGTCGAGGCCGACCCGGGGCTACAGGTCGAACATGACGCGCAGACCCACGAGGTGGTGATTCGCGGTCTGGGCGAGATGCATGTCAAGCATGTCATGGAAAAGATGTATGCGCAGTTTAAGTTGGATGTGGATACGCATGCGCCGTCTATCCCCTATCGCGAGACGATTAGTCAGCCCAGTGAGGGGCATAG
>QYQG01000085.1 GCA_007280375.1 Betaproteobacteria bacterium | reverse complement strand
TATCTATATTGTGTGTCAACAACAGGGTTTCGCGCCCCATGCGCGCGCTGGCCAAGGCCGCTTCGGTGCCCGCATGGCCGCCGCCCACCACAATAACATCGAATCTTTTGGGGAAATCCATCAACACCTCCAAGGGGAGGCGATCATAACACTACCGCGCCGCAAACACCGCCGATGTTTCACGTGAAACAAGGCAAGGTGAGCCTATAAACTCAAGGCGCCATGTGATTTACCGCGTGCAAACGAAGGCGAAGACCTATCTCTGGTCTATGTCATGGGCGCACCTGGGAGCGCGGGCCGGAAGCCCGCCCCACAGGACGAAGCCGCACAGCCTCGTGGGTTTATCCCCTCGTAGGAGCGGGCTTGCCCGCGAAAACGACGGCCATTCGCCAGTAAGCTGGCCCCTACGGACGCGGTCGCTATGCTCGCTGCAAGGCGGGCTTCAGCCCGCCCTGGCGCGTGAAAAGTTTCACGTGAAACCGTCAGTGCTCGCCATACAGGGTTCGATACAAACCACCCTGACGGATCAGACCATCGTGATCGCCCTCTTCGACAATACGACCTGCCTCAAACACGAAGATGCGATCGGCCTGGCGCACCGCCGACAGGCGATGCGCGATGATCAAGGTGGTGCGGCCGCGCAAAAAATCGGCCATAGCCCGGTGCACGGCGCGCTCCGTCTCGGTATCCAGGGCCGAGGTGGCCTCATCAAGGATCACCACCTTAGGGTCGGTCAAGACCATGCGCGCAATCGCCAAGCGTTGCCGCTGCCCACCCGAAAGGCGCACCCCATTGCGACCCACGATCGCATCCAAACCCTGCGGCAAGGCCCGGACAAAACCCTCCATCTGCGCCACCGCCAACGCATGCCACAGCGCGGCATCATCACAGGGACGGCCCATGCTTAGATTTTCGCGCACCGTGGCATTAAAAAGTACCGGGTGCTGCAACACCACGCCCACATGCTCGCGCACCGTATCCCAGCCAATATCTTGCACCCGCACGCCACCATAACGGATCTCCCCCGCGCTAACCGGATAAAGACCCAACAGCGCCTGCACCAGGGTTGACTTGCCGCCCCCGGAAGCGCCGACCAAGGCGACCTTCTCGCCCGCCGCCAAGGTCAGCGAGACCCCGTTTAAGACCACCTCGGCCGCATCCCCAAGCCTATCTGCCGCGTACTCAAAACGGATATCCCGCAACGCCAAGGCTACCGTGACCTGCCCAAGAAAGGGATTAGCGACAGCCACTGTGACGGGCGCGACCGGCGCCGGGCCCAAAGCGATCAAGGCATTCAAGCGCCCCAAGGCCGCCTGTGCCGCGTGCCCGCTATACTGGATATTCACGATCTCCTGCACCGGCCCCATCATGAACCACAAATAGCCAAACACCGCCAACATCTCGCCTATGCTCAGCCCCGAATACACGACCATGAGCATGGCCACCGCCCGAAAGACATCAAAGCCGGCCAAGAATACAAACATCGAGATCCGCCCCATCGCGTCGGACTGCCAGGCAAAGGCCGCCGCATGCTGGCGGATATCCGCCGCCTTATCGATGACTCGCCCGAGGTAATGCCGCTCACGATTCATCGCGCGCACCTGCGCCAAGGCCTCCAAGGTCTCCGTCAATGCCTCCTGAAAAATCTCAAACGATTGATTCTCTTTAAGTTTTAACTGCTTCACCTTCTTCCCTAGGCGCGTAGAGAACAAGATAACCAGTGGATTTAGCAACAGGATAATCAAGGCCAGTTGCCAATGCATCCACAACAAGACGCCCGCCACCCCAACAATGGAGAGCACCGCCACGAGGAACCCGGACACCGTCGCCCCGAGAAAATGATCGATGGCGTTCACATCGGTGATGAAATGCGAAGTCACCCGCCCCGTGCCCAAGGTCTCATATTCCGACAAGGCCACCCGCTCGAGGTGACGCAACAAACGCTCACGGATACGAAACACCACCGCCTTGGAAACCAACGAAAAGGTGCGCGCCTGCCAGACATTTAGGAGGATAGCCGCGAGACGCAGGCTGAGCGTCAACCCAAGCGCCGCAAGGGTAAAAAGAATAGGGCCATGCCAACCCACTGGAAAAAACGGCCCTACGGCGCTGATAAAACCGCCCGGTTTTTGCAACAAGACCTCATCCACGAGGATGGGCAGGAACAAGGGCACCGGCACAGCCGCAGCCACGGCCAAGACCGCGGCCAGATTCCCCTTGTATAACGCCGCGCGATGTGAAAACAGATCGGCCACGATGACGCGCCAGCTCAGCGCCGCCGTATCGGGATGCGCAAGGGGCGTTCCGGCGCGGTTGCTCATCTCACTTACCGATGCAAAACCGCCCGAAGATCTCGCCCAGCAGATCGTCGGCGCTAAACGCTCCCGTGATGCGTGCCAACGCGGTTTGCGCTAGGCGTAGCTCTTCGGCCAAGAGATCCAACGCCGCGCGGGCGACAGTCTCAGCGTGCTGTAGATGAACCTCGGCTTGGCGTATCGCATCGACATGGCGTTGCCGTGCCAGAAAGGTGCCGCCGGCCTGCGTCTGCCAACCAGCCAGGGACAATAAACGCTCGCGCAGGGTGTCTAAGCCCTCGCCGTGTTTGGCCGATAACCACAGTTCATCACCCGCATCAGAGACATGCGCGGCCTCCGCCATGAGGTCTATCTTGTTATGCACCGTTAGACACGGGATGGCCGGCAAGCGCGCCAAGATGGCCGCCTCATTCGGACCGGCGCCATGCTGGGCATCGACAAGCAGGATGGCCACATCGGCCTTGGCCACCGCCTCCCATGTACGGGCAATACCTAGCCGTTCCACCGGATCGACGGTCTCGCGCAGGCCCGCCGTATCGGTAATATGTAGCGGCACGCCGGCGATCTGTATCGCCTCTTTGACGGTATCGCGCGTGGTGCCCGCCACCTCGGTGACGATGGCGGCCTCAAAACCGGCGAGGGCATTGAGCAGGCTGGATTTACCCACATTGGGCTGGCCGATCAACACCACATTGAGGCCTTCGCGCAACAGCACGCCTTGCCGTGCCTCTTGCAAGACCTGCGCTAAGCGGGCGCGCAACGCGGCCAATCGCGCAAAGGCTTGGGCGCGCTCTAAAAAATCGATCTCTTCTTCAGGGAAATCTAGCGTGGCCTCGACCAAGGCGCGTAGCTCTATCAACTCGGCCACCAAGAGGGTGATTTGTTGTGAGAACGCACCTTGCAAGGTGCGCATGGCGGCCCGCGCCGCCTCACGGCTTTCGGCCTCGATGAGATCGGCGACCGCCTCCGCTTGAGCCAGATCGAGTTTGTCATTGAGGTAGGCGCGGCGCGTGAACTCGCCCGCCTCGGCATGGCGCGCGCCGAGCTGGATGCAACGCTCCAAGATGAGGGCCAAGACCTGCGGCCCACCATGACCTTGCAACTCCAAGACATCCTCACCGGTATAGGAATGCGGGGCCGGGAACCACAACACCAAACCGGCATCCAGCGTGACCCCGTCGGCGTCTAAGAACGGGGTATAAATCGCCTTGCGCGGGGTCGGTAAATGACCTAAAAATGCCTGGCTTATCTGACTGGCGCGAGGGCCAGAGACGCGAATAACGCCGATGCCACCCCGCCCAGGCGCTGTCGCGATGGCGGCGATGGTGTCCGCATCGGGCTTAGTGTTTTGCACCGTCTTTCACAACCGCATTGGCCCTATCCACCACCACATTGATACGCCATTGTTGCGCGATAGAGATCAGGTTATTGACGATCCAGTACAACACCAAGCCGGCCGGGAAGAAGAAGAAAAAGACCGAGAACATAATCGGCATATACATCATGATCTTGGCTTGGATCGGGTCGGTCGGCGGCGGACTCATCTTTTGTTGCACGAACATGGACACGGCCATTAGCACCGGCAGGATGTAATACGGGTCTTGCGCCGACAGGTCGCTAATCCACAACGCCCACGGGGCTTGCCGCAACTCCACCGCGCCCCTCAGCACCCAGTACAGGGCGATAAAGACCGGAATCTGCACCAACATCGGCAAACAGCCGCCGAGCGGGTTGATCTTTTCCTCGGAATAAACCTTCATCATCTGCTCGTGCAGTTTCTGTTTATCATCGCCGTAGCGGTCTTTGACCTGTTGCAACTTGGGCGCAAGCTTACGCATCTTCGCCATCGACTTGTAACTGGCCGCAGACAGCGGATAGAAGGCCATCTTGATCATGATGGTGAGCAGGATGATCGCCCAACCCCAGTTAGGCACCACCAGATAGATCCACTTTAAGAGCATAAAAATGGGGTAGGCCAACACGGTCAACCAACCATAATCGACCACATATTCCATGCCGGGGGCCAAGGCCTCGATGTGTTCTAGGGCCTGCGGGCCAACATATAGACGGGTCTTAAGGCTGCCCTGACCCTGTGCGGCGACCTGCATCGGCGGCAAGATCATCCCAGCGGTATAACTATCGGGACCTAAGGCCTTGGTAAAGAACTCCCGCGAACGGGCATCCGTCGCGGTACCCAGCAACCACGCCGAGACAAAATGATGCTGGATCATGCCAATCCAGCCATCAGAGGCCTGTGTAATGTGATCTGGCTTGCCATCGCCAATGTCGGAAAACGGGACCTTTTGAAACTTACCCGCCTCGGTATACATGGCCGGCCCGGTATACGAGCGCATCATCATCGACTCGCCCGCCGGGGCTTGGCCATGGCGCAGGAACTGGAAATAGGCCTGTGCGCTCACCGGAGTAGCGCCATGGTTGACCACCTGTTGATCGACCTCAATCAGATAACTGCCGCGCGTAAAGGTATAGGTCTTGATCAACTCTAGATCGCCCTCGCGCGCCTTGAGGCTTAACTTCAGCGTATTTTGTCCCGCCGGTAGGGTTTGCTCACCGGCCGGCATCTCAAACACCGTCTTATGCGTGGGGAATCCTGTGCCGACCCCTGTGCCGACCCAACCGGATTGGGCAAAATAATCCTTACCCGCCTGCTCTTGCAACAGGGTAAACGGCTGGGCGCCATCCTCATCAGCACGGTATTTTGTTAGCACCACACCACGCAGATCACCGCCATGTGCATCGATCTCTACACGCATCACGTCCGTATGGATGACCGCCCGCGCACCGCGCTCAGTCTGCGCGGAGGCTACCGCTACCGCGCCAGGAAGGACATTTGCGGGCGTCGCGCTGGGCGTAGGCACGCCGATCGTAGCGGGCGATGCAGGCACCCCTGTTTGAACCGCCGTCGACACCACGGGCTGAGGATGCGAATAGGTTTGCCACGCCTCCCATAACCACATGAGCGAGAGAGAGAAAACCACAATGGCAAGTAAACGCTGAATGTCCATACTAATCTCGATAATTAATGGGGTTACAAATATCTACAGCTCGTGACTGCGTCTGGCGCATCAACACGAGACACTCTGCTTGTAGGTTAGGGCGGGCCCAATCTAGGCCCTGCACGCACATCAGGCGAACGATAACATCAAGATGCACCCATTCGTCTTGATGAATACGAAAAACTTCCCGCACCCAGCGCTTCACCCGGTTACGATCCACCGCACGGGGCAAAACGCGTTTAGGGATCATCAAGCCCAAACGCGCATAGCCGACCTGATTGGGCCGGACAAAAACCTCAAGATAAGTGCCCCGTTGCTTAAAGACTGCGTGCGACGGCTGGGGATGAACGCCGTTAGTGGCGCGTGCAGTAGTCTGGCTAGACCCCGGACGCAAACGAAAAACGGATGAAAAATCATCCGCTTTTCTAAGCTTCTTAGACCAAGCAAAGCGCTGGTCAACCTGCAATGAAGCCGTGTTCACACTCTAATAATGCCTAAACGAGGCTTAGACAGCGAGACGCGAACGACCCTTACCGCGACGCGCATTGATCACGGCACGGCCACCTTTGGTTTTCATGCGTGCGCGAAAACCATGAGTGCGCTTGCGGCGTACGGTAGAGGGCTGATAGGTGCGTTTCATGCTAGTCTCGCTTTAAGCTGGATCGGAAAGAGCGCGATTAGACCCCAAAATCCCCTGTTTTGTCAAACATTTCGTCAACAGGCAACGGTAATGGCTGTACCCATGTACAATGCCTCACTACTTTATGAGTCCTTCACGCATTTTCAGCCATGGATAACTTCTGGATGCTTTGTTTAGCGCACTTCCAGGAGAGGCTAAACACGCAACAATACAACACATGGATCAAGCCCCTACGCGCCGAAGCACTGAAGGGCGGCCTGTGCATCAAAGCCCCCAGCCGCTTTGTCGCTGCGTATGTCAAGGAGCGTTTTTTATCCGAGATATCCCGCCTTGCCGAAGCGCACCTTGCAAGCCCGGCTAACATCTCTATTGAGATAGCAGAAGCCGCGAAACCCCCTCTAGCCAACACACCCTCCAAGGCCTCAGGCGGCACCCCCCGGATAAGCCCTGAGACGTCCAAACCTCCCGGGGCGGTGTCTAAGGTAGAATCACGACTAAATCCCTTGTTGAATTTTACAAGCTTTGTCCCCGGTAAGGCCAACGAGCTGGCACGCGCCGTAGGCCTACAGATCGCAGAGAATCCAGGGAAAAGTTACAATCCACTGTTTGTATATGGCGGGGTTGGTTTAGGAAAAACCCATTTAATACATGCTATTGGCAATAAAATGTTAGCCTTGAACCCTCAGGCCAAGATATGTTATGTTCATGCTGAACGCTATGTCAGCGACATGGTGCGGGCCTTTAGAAACAAAGCCTTCGATGATTTCAAAGGAAAATACGACAATCTTGATCTCCTCATGGTCGATGACATCCAGTTTTTCGCTGGAAAAGACCGTACTCAAGAAGAGTTCTTCTATACTTTCAATAACTTGATAGAATCTGGAAAACAAGTTATCCTAACTAGCGATGCCTTTCCTAAAGACATGGAAGGCATCGAAGAACGCCTGAAGTCCCGCTTCGCCTGGGGGCTAACGGTACTCTTAGAGCCCCCTGACTCAGAGATGCGTGTTGCCATCCTGATGAACAAAGCCTTACAAGATCATATAAAACTAAACCAAGACATCGCTTTTTTTATTGCCAAACAAGTACGATCCAATGTCAGAGAACTTGAAGGAGCCCTTAAACGCGTCATCGCTTATAGTAAATTCAATGAAAAACCTTTAAGTGTAGAGCTTGCCAAAGAGGCATTAAAAGACCTCATCGCAGCCCAAGGTCGCCAAGTTAGCATTGAAAATATACAGAAAATTGTAGCAGATTACTATAAACTAAAGACCAGTGACCTGTTTTCCCCTAAACGAACCCAAGCCATTGCTCGACCTCGTCAGATTGCCATGCACCTAGCAAAAGAACTAACCAATCTAAGCTACACTGAGATAGGCAACGCCTTTGGTGGGCGAGATCATACAACCGTACTTTATGCCCTGCGTAGGGTAGAAGAGCTTCGCACGACAGACAATAATTTAAGGCGCGACTACGCGCTGCTTGCGCAAGTATTAACTGGATAACTACAAGGAAAATGCGTGGATAACATGTTAAATAATCATAGGATTTTAAAGATGCAAAAGTTTTCCACCTTTTTAAGGTCTGTAAAACACATAGTTACCAACCCTTTTTATTGTTTGTAACATTTTGATAAATAATAGTATTATAGAGTTATCCCCATAAACAGGCCTCACCTATTAAAGACTACTAAGAAAATATATGTCTAATATTAAAATCCGCCGCGAACAACTTTTAAAGCCCTTAAGTGCTGTAGTAGGCGTTGTTGAACGAAAACATACGCTACCTATATTATCTAATGTACTAATAGAGACGAAAAATAAAAAACTTCGTATTGTTGGCACAGATCTAGAGTTGCAAATCTCTACCGAGACAGATGGTATAGATTCAGAAAATTCTGTATTTACTGTTTCAGCGCGTAAATTTTTAGATATTACTCGTTCATTGCCAGCAGAAATAGATATTACTTTACAGGCAAGCACAGATTTATTAAAAATAAATGCGGGAAAAAGTAAATTTTCTTTACAATTACTCCCGGCCAATGATTTTCCTCAAATGCAATTGTCAGACACTGAAGGATTAAAATTTGCAGTATCTGCGGACGCCTTTAGAGATTTATTGACAAAGATCCAGTATGCAATGGCAGTGCAAGATATTCGCTATTATTTAAATGGAATACTATTGTCTATCAATAATTCCATGTTAATTGCAGCAGCAACAGACGGGCATCGACTTGCTATAGATAGTATCCAATTAGATGTTGAAATCACAAAACGGTTAGATGTTATTATTCCTAGAAAAGCAGTTATAGAGCTAATTAAATTACTGAGTGACAATAACGACCCCATTGAAATTCAATTAAGCGCCACACAAGTTGTATTTAAACAAAATAGTTTTGAGCTAAGAAGTAAAATTATTGATGGAAAATTCCCTGATTACAAACGCGTTATACCTTCTGGGTATACAAAAACGATTTTAATAAATAGGCAACTCTTAAATCAATCAATTGCCCGCGCCGCTATTTTAACAAATGATAAAAACAAAGGAATTCGCGTTGTTTTAACAGAAAATAATTTAAGAATTATTTGTCATAATAATGAACAAGAAGAAGCACAAGAAGATCTTGAGATTGAATATAATAATGAGCCTATAGACATAGGTTTTAATGTGCAATATTTGCTTGACATACTTAATAATGTAAGCTGCGAAACAATACAATTGTCGTTAAACGATTCAACCTCTAGCTTGCTTATAAATATTCCGGGTGAAGATAACTTTAATTATGTTGTTATGCCCATGCGCATTTAAGTTTTAAAAATATTTAATATCTAACCAAGGCAAAACACATGTCTGATAACTACGACGAATCCAGCATCCAACAATTAGAAGGCCTAGAGGCCGTACGCAAGCGCCCAGGAATGTACATTGGCGACACCCAGGACGGGACCGGTTTACACCATATGGTTTTTGAGGTATTGGATAATGCCATTGACGAGGCCTTAGCGGGTTATTGCGATGATATTAAAGTTATTATCCACACAGACAACTCCATTGCCATTACCGATAATGGGCGCGGCATCCCCGTCGGAATTAAATTTGATGATAAACATGAACCTAAGCGATCAGCGGCAGAGATCGTTATGTGTGTATTACATGCGGGCGGAAAGTTTAATCAAAATAGCTACAAGGTTTCTGGCGGTTTGCATGGTGTCGGTGTTTCCTGTGTCAATGCACTATCTAAATGGCTTAAGCTAACGGTTCGCCGTGACGGCAAGGCATATTTTATGGAGTTTAATCGTGGCGCGGCGGTTAATCGGCTATTAGAACAACAAAAGGGGGTTGAGGTCTCGCCTCTACGAGTTGTTGGCGAGGCCAAAAGAAACGGCACCGAGGTGCATTTTAGTGCGGATGAAGAGATCTTTGGTCTGGTAGAGTTTCATTATGAGATCTTGGCTAAACGGATTCGCGAGCTATCGTTTTTAAATAATGGCGTTAAGATCGAGCTGATCGATGAGCGCGATGGCCGACATGAGAACTTTTCCTTTTCGGGCGGGGTAAAGGGTTTTGTTGAGTATATTGGCCGTGCGAAAACCGCATTGCACCCCAATATTTTTGTAGCTACCGGCGAGTCTAAAGCGGGTGAGGCAATCATTAGTGCTGAAGTCTCCATGCAATGGAATAGTAGTTACCAAGAGCAGGTGTTATGCTTTACCAATAATATTCCGCAATCCGATGGTGGCACACATTTGACAGGATTGCGTGCCGCTATGACGCGGGTTATCAATAAATATATCGAAGAAAATGACATCGCTAAGAAGGCCAAGGTAGAGATTACGGGTGACGATATGCGTGAAGGCCTGGTATGCGTTTTGTCGGTCAAGATGCCAGATCCTAAGTTTTCATCCCAAACCAAGATGAAATTGGTCTCATCAGAGGCCAGGCCCGCGGTAGAAGATGTCGTTTCGCAGAAATTGAGTGAGTTTCTGCTCGAACGCCCCGCCGATGCCAAGCTCATTTGTGCCAAGATTGTCGACGCCGCACGGGCCCGCGATGCCGCGCGTAAGGCGCGTGATATGACGCGCCGTAAAGGGGTGTTAGATTCTGCTGGCCTACCGGGAAAACTGGCCGATTGCCAAGAAAAAGACCCTGCTAAGTGCGAACTTTATCTGGTCGAGGGTGATTCTGCAGGCGGTTCAGCCAAGCAAGGTCGTGACCGTAAGTTTCAGGCCATCTTGCCGCTCAAGGGTAAGATCCTTAATGTGGAAAAGGCGCGTTTTGATAAGATGTTATCGTCGCAAGAGGTGGTGACGCTAATTACCGCCATGGGAACGGGCATCGGCAAGGACGATTATAATCCGGCCAAGTTGCGCTATCACCGCATCATTATCATGACCGACGCCGATGTAGATGGTTCACATATTCGCACCTTGTTGTTGACCTTCTTTTATCGACAAATGCCGGAGCTGGTTGAACGCGGCCATATCTATATTGCCCAGCCGCCGCTCTATAAGGTTAAACAGGGCCGCAAAGAGACCTATCTAAAAGACGAACACGAATTACGCCAATACCTATTGCGGACCGCCTTAGAGGGCGCGCAATTGGTGCCTAGCGCAGGTGCAGAGGCCTTGGAGAAAGGGCCGTTTGAAAAGATTGCGCGGCAATTCTTGTTGGCAGAGGCGGTTATCGAACGCTTAAGCCGTCGTATGGACAGCGATGTGCTTTATGCCTTGCTAAAACAACCGCGCTTAGACCTCTTGTCGCAGACCGGGGCCGAATCGGGCTCACAACGCCTGGCTGCCACGCTTAATGGCCCGGAGGTGCGTTGTAGCGCATTGTTTGATGAGGCCGATGGGCGTTGGCACATCGAGGTTGAACGCTTGCGTCATGGCATCACGCACATTACGACCCTTGATTACGATTTTGTGCAGACCGGCGATTACGATCAATTGGCACAAACGGCCGAGATCCTCGCTGGGCTGATACAAACCGGCGCGGAGATTCGGCGTGGTGAAGGTGTCTCTGCGATTAAAGAATTTAAGGATGCCATCTATTGGCTACTCAGCGAGGCTAAACGCGGCATTACAATCCAGCGTTATAAAGGCCTGGGTGAGATGAACCCCGGACAGCTCTGGGAGACCACGATGGATCCTACCGTGCGGCGCCTATTGCGGGTGCAGATCGAGGATGCGATTGCGGCGGATGAGATATTTACCACGCTGATGGGCGAAGAGGTCGAACCTCGGCGTCGCTTTATTGAGACCAATGCCTTGGGTGTACGCAACCTCGATGTGTAATAACGCCCGCATCGCGTTAGGGCACCTCTATAAACACACCGTCATCATTCCGGCGCAGGCCGGAATCCAGTAAATTAAATCAACTGGATTCCGGGTCAAGCCAGGAATGACGATTTATAGAAGTGCGCGTTATAAAAAAGGGGCCACAAGGCCCCTTTTTACGCAGCCAAGAACACAGTGATCAGAGTTCGCTCGCGTGCTTGGCGAGGTACTCTGCAACACCGGCGGTTGACGCCTTCATGCCGGCCTCGCCCTTTTTCCAGCCTGCCGGACACACTTCGCCGTGCTCTTCGGTGAATTGTAGGGCATCAATGACGCGCAACATCTCATCGATATCGCGGCCCAACGGCAGGTCATTGACGACCTGATGGCGCACGATGCCGGCCTTGTCGATTAGGAATGAGCCACGGAAGGCCACGCCTGCTACATGTTCAACATCATAGGCTTGGCAGATCTTGTGCTGAATGTCCGCCACGAGGGGATACTGAACCTGGCCGATGCCGCCATTGTTGACGGCGGTATTTTTCCACGCCAGATGGGAGAACTGGGAGTCGATGGAAACCCCGATGACCTCGACGCCACGGGCCTTGAACTCGTTTAGACGGTGATCGAAGGCGATCAGCTCAGACGGGCAGACAAAGGTGAAGTCTAGCGGGTAGAAGAAGACGACCGCATATTTGCCCTTGATTTGGGCAGACAGGGTAAAGCCTTCGTTGAAGCTGTTATCGCCCATCACGGCGACGGCGGTGAAATCAGGGGCGGGCTTGCCTACGAGTACGGACATGACGGTTTCCTCTCAAAGAAACGGGGTTACAGGGATGGCTAATAGGCGACTAATTTACTACAGTATTAGCGAATTGCAAAGTGAATTTATGGCCGCAGCCTTAACCCAGCGACAATTTGTCGCAGCGCAAAGCGCGCAACATGCGGTATTGTTTGCGCTGTCTTTTGACGAACAGGGAGCCCTTATGAAACACCTAGCCTTTGCCTTACTTACGACCGCATTAAGCACGGCCGCTCTGGCCGATACGGTTAAGCTACACGATCCGTGGACACGCGCCACAGCCCCGAGTGCCCCGGCCGCTGGGGCCTTTATGACGCTGACCGCCGATGCCGATATGCGCCTAGTCGGAGCCGAAAGTGCGGCCTCCAAGGTGGTCGAATTGCACACCATGAAGATAGACAACGGGGTGATGATCATGCGGCAAGTGCTCGAGATCCCCCTGCCCAAAGGCAAGGCGGTTGAGCTGAAACCCGGCGGCCTGCACATCATGTTGATCGGCCTGAACGCACCGCTTAAGAGCGGTGAGAAGGTCGAGATGACGCTACGCGTCAAAGACAGCCAAGGCAAAGAGCAGCGCATCCCGGTAACGGCGGAGATCCGCAGCCCCGGCAAGGCGATGCCGATGCAGCACCAGCACTAAGCGCGAATCAAGCCGTTTTTTTCGCCCGTACCCGCGGTTTTGGCGTGGCTTTGGGTGTGGCTTTAGCCTTCGCTTTAGGTGTGGCTTTAACGACAACCTTACCGCCCTTGGCCTCTAACAAAGCGATGGCCTCTTCCAGGCTAAAGGATTCGGGCGGATGGTCTTTGGGCAACGAGGCGTTAATCTTGCCGTGTTGCACATAGGGGCCATAGCGACCCGCATGGAGCGAAACCGGTTTGCCATCGGCCGGATGTTTACCTAGTTCTTTGCCCGGTGCGGCCTTAGCCGCGCCGCGCTTACCCTCGCTGGGGGCGAACTCGAAGATGACCTTGCCTTGCGCGGCGTCCCAGGCCAAAAACGCGGAGAACGGGCGTCGGGTGCGGGCCGAGACAAAATGGGTCAAAAGGTCGGTCTTGCCGGTCGCCAACAGTTTTTGCATCTGCGCGGCCTCAACGGGCTGTTGCAAGATGATCTGCCCGGAACGGAAGTCGCAGGTCTTGTCAGGGCCGACGCTGCGTTCGCAGACATAGTTATTGCCCAGGGGATAGATCTTGGCGGCGCATTTCGGGCAAGGGCCTAAGGCCTCTACGCCGGAAAAATCAACGGGATCATCGCCCTCCCCCTCGGGCGGATCGCCAAAGTCAAAGGTCGGTTGTTTGTCCTCATTGAGGACGATCTCGGCATCGAAGGGGAAGCCCTTCTTGCTGCGAAACCCCATCAACGGGCCGACGCGACCGTGGGTCAACAGGGTCTCGATCTCGTCCACCTCAAAGAGGCGGCCGGCGACGATCTTCCAGGTGCTCCAATCGCAGGCCTGACAGGCGTATTTTTTATAATTCTCTTTGATCACGCCGGCGCATTTGGGACACGGTGTGGCCAAGGTGGCAAAGTCGCCGAGGATGTCGTCGTCTTGATGCGCCTTGATCTGGTCCACCATGCGTTCGGTGAGGGTGGCGATCTCGTGCATAAAGGCGGTGCGCGCGAGTTGCCCGCGCTCCATCTGCTTGAGCTTGAATTCCCAGTCGCCGGTGAGTTCGGCCGAGCACAGCGCGTCGATCTTGAGTCCACGCAAGGCGGTCAAGAGCTGAAAGGCCTTGGTGGTCGGCACCAGGTCACGGCCTTCGCGATAGATATAGCGCTCGGTGATGAGACCTTCGATGGTGGCGGCGCGGGTGGCCGGTGTGCCTAGGCCGCGGCCTTCCATGGCGGCGCGCAATTCCTCATCGTCGACCATCTTGCCCGCGCCCTCCATGGCCGAGAGCAAGGTGCCTTCGTTATAACGCGCCGGCGGTTTGGTGCGCTGGGCCTTCAGGTCGATGGCGGTGTTTTTAACCGCTTCGTCGGGCGTGACGGCGACCAAGGGCGCTTTGTCGTCATCGCCCTCGACGGTCTTGCCATAGACGGCCAACCAGCCCGGCGTGACCAAGACCTTGCCCTCGGTCTTGAAGGCGTCGGCACCGACTCGCGTGATGCGGGTGGTGACTAGGGATTCGGCAGGCGGGAAGAACACCGCCAAGAAACGCCGGGTGACAAAGTCGTAGAGCTTTTGCTCGACCTCGGAGAGGCCCTTGGGCGCGGTCCCGGTGGGGATGATGGCGAAGTGGTCGGAGATCTTGCTATTGTCAAAGATGCGTTTATTCGGGCGTGCCCAGCCGTTTTTGATGATCTGCTGCGCAAAGGGGGCGTATTCCACCGGCAGGCCGGCGGCGATGCCGTTGATCTGGCCGATATAGTCCTCCGGCAAGGCGCGCGCATCGGTCCGTGGGTAGGTCAAGACCTTGTGTTTTTCGTACAGGGCCTGGGCGATGCCGAGCGTGGTCTTGGCGGAAAAACCGAAACGCCCATTGGCCTCTCGTTGCAGACTGGTGAGGTCAAAGAGCAAGGGCGGCTGGCTGCTCGAGGGTTTGGTCTTTTCGCTGACGATCCCGTTTTGATGCAGGCAACGGTCGTGGATGGCGGTGGCGCGACCCGCGTCCCAAAGACGGCTGGCGGTGGCCTCTTCGTCGTCGCCTTTTTTGAACTTTTCATCAAACCAGCGGCCAGTATAACGACCCGCGGCGCAGGCGAATTCGGCCTCGATCTCCCAATAGTCGCGGCTTTTGAAGCGGCGGATCTTTTCTTCGCGTTCAACCATAATCGCCAAGGTGGGGGTTTGTACGCGCCCGACGGTGGTGAGGTGAAAGCCGCCGCTCTTGGAGTTGAACGCGGTCATCGCCCGCGTGCCATTGATGCCAACGAGCCAGTCGGATTCGGAACGACACATGGCCGCGTCACACAGACCTTGCATCTCGGTCCCGGCGCGCAGGGTGTCAAAACCGGTCTGGATGGCCTGTTTGGTCATCGATTGCAGCCACAGGCGTTGCACGGGTTTTTTGTTGCCGCTGTGGTGGGCGATGTAATGAAAGATCAGTTCGCCTTCCCGCCCCGCGTCGCAAGCGTTGATGAGGCCGTCGACCTCTTTGCGTTTGATGAGACGGGCGAGGAGCTTGAGCCGCGACTCGGTCTTTTCGATCGGGCGCAGGTCAAAATGGGGCGGGATGACGGGCAGGTGAGTGAATGACCACTTACCGCGTTTGACCTCATATTCCTCGGGTGCGGCGATCTCGACGAGGTGACCGATGGCGGAGGAGAGGACGAAGGCATCGCTCTCAAAATAGTCGTCGTGACGGGTGAAACCGCCCAAGACGCGGGCGATATCGGCGGCCACAGAGGGCTTTTCGGCAATGATGAGTTTTTTGCTCACGGGGCAGGTCTCTAATTAATGTAGCGTGGGCGGGGTGTCGTCTTCGCCGCGGATCAGGTCTTCTAGCCACAAGGCGTTGCCGGCCCCGTGCAGACGATTGATGGCGAGGAGGGCGATCCATTTGATCTTGTCCGCGGAGACCTCGGGGCCTTCTAAAGCCATGGCGCGGTCGATGACCCATTCACGGGCGTGGGCCGGCAAGAAATCGGCCGATTCTAAGAAACAGAGGAAGCTGATGCCCTCAACGGCGAGGTGTTGTTGTTCTAGTGCGGTGTAACAGCGCGTGCCATCATGGCTAGGCAGTTCTTCGATGTTGTCGAGTACATCCATGGCCGCCAGCCAGTCCAAGGCACGGTCGATGTCATCGGCATCAAAACCTACGGCGCTGAGTTTGCTGGACAAGACAGCCGCGTCGGGCGCCAAGTCCGCAGCGAGGTAGTTGTCATAGAGATAGAGCAGGATGTCGAACATGGCTTCCGTTTTAATAGAGACGCTGGAACACATCACCCGGCAAGCGTGCCACGCGACCTTCCAGTTCGTGCGTTAATAGCATGGCGGATAGCGTATCGACCGTCAAGCCGCTTTGTGCTAAGAGTGTATCAAAACTCATCGTGCCGCCGGTTAACAGGGCCATGAGCGGGCTGTCTGGCGCGGGTACGGGGGTAAGCGCGGCGCGGCTGGGCGGTAGGATAAAGCGCAGTTCTTCGAGGATGTCATTCGCCGACTCGACCAATTTGGCGCCGTCGCGGATTAGGCGATGACAGCCGCGTGCCAAGGGGTTGTGGATGGAGCCGGGCAAGGCAAAAACCTCGCGGCCTTGTTCGCCGGCCAGTCGCGCGGTGATCAAAGAGCCGGATTCCATCGCCGCCTCAACGACCAAGACGCCCAAAGCGAGGCCGCTGATGATGCGGTTGCGGCGCGGAAAGTGGCCTGGGCGCGGCGGCGTGCCGATGGCAAACTCGGAGACGATGGCGCCTCGTTGTGCCAGTTGATGCGCCAAGTCACGGTTCTTGGCGGGATAGACGCGGTCTAGGCCGGTGCCGACGATGGCCACGCCGCTGCCGTTGCCGCGCAGCCCGCCACGATGCGCGGCCGTATCCACGCCCTCAGCTAGACCGCTGACGATGGTTAGCCCCGCGCTGGACAAGGTCTCGGCAAAGGCGTCGGCATCGCGTTGGCCTTGTACGCTGGCGTTGCGGGAGCCGACGATGGCCAACAGGGGGCGCGTCAAGACGGCGGGATCGCCTTTGATATAAAGCCACGGTGGTGCGCCGGCACATTGCTGTAAGGCCTCGGGATATTCAGGGTCGGTGATGGCGATGAGGTGGGCGTCGGTGGCGGCCAGCCACGCCAGGCCTGTGCGTACGCTGGCATCGGCCTCGGCGCTGTGTAAGGCGGCGGCGCGGGCGGGGCCGATCAAGGCGCTGAGCTGGCTGACGCTGGCGGCACAGATGGCGCCAACCGTGTCGAAGGCCTCCAATAGGCGTGTTGCCGCCTCTGGGCCGAGACCCGGAACCGCCTCTAGGCGTAACCAAAACTCACTGTCGGCGTTGATGGGCATGGCGTATTTCAGGGTGAGTTGATCGGACGGGCATCCCGTATAATGTACCCATTAAAGCCAAACTGCCGCGAAATGGCAACCTACCCCCATGGCCCTGCTGAAAATTTTACATTATCCCGATCCGCGTCTGATGACGCGGGCGTACGCGGTGACGGTTGTTGATGATGCGCTGCGTCAGTTGGCGGCGGATATGGCTGAGACCATGTATGCCGCGCCCGGCATCGGCCTCGCGGCGACGCAGGTGGATCGACATATCCGCCTCGTGGTGATCGACATCAGCGAGGAGAAGAACCAGTTGCGTGTCTTTATCAACCCCGAGATAGTGCAGCAGGCAGGTGAGCGTGAGGGCGAAGAGGGCTGCCTGTCGGTGCCGGGCATCTATGACACGGTGACGCGCGCTGAGCAGGTGACGGTGCGCGCCTTGGGTCTGGATGGACAGCCGTTCGAACTGGCGGCCGAGGGTCTGTTGGCGGTGTGCATTCAGCACGAGCTTGATCATCTCCAAGGCCGCGTCTTTGTTGATTATCTGTCGCGCATGAAGCAGGGGCGGATCCGTAAAAAGCTGCTTAAGCACGATCGCGAGACCATGTAATGCGGCTGATCTTTGCCGGCACGCCTGTCTTTGCCGCGCAGGCCCTAGAGGCCTTGATTGCGGCCGGCCATGAGATCGCCCTCGTCTTGACGCAACCCGATCGCCCGGCGGGGCGCGGGATGAAGCTGACCGCCAGCGCGGTCAAAGAGGTCGCCCTACGCCATGGCCTCACGGTCTATCAGCCGCTGACGCTCAAAGACGCGGCGGCGCAGGCGGTGTTGCGGGAGGCACGGGCGGAGGTGATGATTGTCGCGGCTTACGGGCTGATCTTGCCGCAGGCCGCACTGGATATCCCGGTGCGCGGCTGTATCAATATCCACGCCTCGCTGTTACCCCGTTGGCGCGGCGCGGCACCGATCCAGCGCGCCATCCTCGCCGGCGATGCCGAGACCGGCATTACCCTGATGCAGATGGACGCGGGGCTGGATACCGGCGCGATGCTGTCGGTGCATCCGTTGACGATAGGTCCGCACGAGACGGCGGGCGAGTTACATGATCGCCTTGCGACCTTGGGGGCGACGGCCATCGTCGCGCTATTGTCGCGCTTGGATGCCGTGCGCGGTGTGGCGCAGGACGCGTCTATGGCTACCTATGCCGCTAAGATCGACAAGACGCAGGCGCGCGTGGATTGGTCGCAAACGGCGGAGACGGTATTGCGCCAGGTGCGTGCGTTTAATCCAGCGCCGGGCGCGTGGACCGAACAGGCAGGACAGCCTCTGAAGATCTGGCGCGCAGAGCGTGTTGACGGTGTTCAGGCGGCGGCAATGGCAGCGGCAGCGGGGCAGATCCTGCAGGCCGGTGAGGCCGGGATGGTCGTTGCCTGTGGCACGGGCGCGATTTGCATCCTCGAAATACAAGCGGCGGGCGCTAAACGCCTGTCGACGACGGCCTTTTTGGTGGGCCACCCTTTAACCGTAGAGAGCCTCCTATCATGAATTCCCCGACACCTTTGCCTACCCCGCGCTATCTGGCTGCCGAGGCGGTGGTTGCGGTCTTGCTTGATGGTCGCAGCCTGTCGGAGATGATGGAGTCGTTGCCGCCGGGGCGTGAACGCGCCGCGACGCAGGATTTGGCGTATGGCACCTTGCGTCGCGCGGGGCGTTTGCAGTTTTTTCTCTCTCGCTTGATTAACCGTGATCTCGACCCGCCCGATTTGATCGGCCCGTTGTTGGTGGGCTTGTACGAGTTGGACGGTAGCCAGACACCCTCACATGCGGCGGTCAATGAGGCGGTCGAGACGGTGGCGCAGATCGCACCGCGTGCGCGCGGGCTGGCCAACGCGGTGTTACGCAACTTTATCCGTCGGCAGGCGGAACTGACGGCCTTGGCTGAGGCCGACCCGATTGCGCAGAGCAATCTGCCGCCGTGGTGGCTGGCGCGTCTGCAACGCGACTGGCCCCAGGATAGTCAGGCCATAGTGGACACGCTGGCCTTGCATCCGCCCATGACGCTACGCGTCAATACCCGTCAAAGCACGCGGGATGATTTCAGGCTTACATTGTCTAATCATGCTATGCCGAGCGAAATAACAGGGGAGTGTGCGCTTACGCTTGAGCGTCCCTGCGCAGTATCGGTCTTGCCGGGATTTGCCGCCGGCACGGTCTCGGTGCAAGACGCGGCGGCACAATACGCGGCCCCGCTGTTGGATATTACGGACGGGATGCGGGTGCTCGACGCATGCGCCGCGCCGGGCGGCAAGACGGCGCATGTGCTGGAACGGCATCGCGTTGCGCTGACGGCCATCGACAGCGATGCGTGGCGTATGCGGCGGGTGCGTGAAAACCTCGATCGGCTGGGCCTGACGGCCGAGCTGATCACCGCGGATGCCGCTAATCCGGCGGCGTGGTGGGATGGCCAGCCGTTTGATCGCATCCTGCTCGATGCGCCGTGTACGGGCTCGGGCATGGTGCGTCGTCATCCCGACGCGCGCTGGCTTAAGCGTGAGGCAGATATCCCACAACTGGCCAAGTTGCAGGCGCGGTTATTGGCTAATTTATGGCCTTTGTTACGCCACGGTGGTAAATTACTCTACGCGACCTGTAGCGTGTTTCGTCCCGAAAATCACGACCAGGTCGCCGCCTTTTTGGCCACGCATCCTGATGCGCGGCGCGAACCTTTAGACCTACCCGGAGCCGATGATGGGCAGTTGTTGCCGACGCGAGTACACGACGGCTTTTTTTACGCCAGACTGTGTAAGGACTAGCCTGAGATACCTCAAGCAGGTCGGGTGGGCGTTCGTCTTGAGTCTCGTGGTGGGCGCGGGCACCGCCATAGCCGGCGGTGTGTTTTTGGAGAAGAAAAACCTGCAATCCATCGATGGCGCATGGGTGCTTAATGCGCAATTCCGGGTGGAGTTGTCAAAAAAGGCGGAGGAATCACTCAAGCGAGGCGCGCCGCTGTCCTTTCTGCAGTCGTTTGAGCTCGTCCAAAAGCATGAGTATTGGCTGGACGAGAATAAAGTAGCGCAGGAACGCCGCTACCAACTGAGTTACGCGCCTTTGTTAAATCGCTATCGGTTGAAGACGGACGCGGGGCATAGCGATTTTGACTCCCTAGGGGATGCCTTACAGGCCGTGGGGAACCTCTCTGATTGGGCGATAGGTCGTATAGCCCTCAGCACGGACAAGCGCTACGAGGCGCGCCTGCGGCTACATTTGGAGATGAATCGCTTACCGCAAACCCTGCAGTTGCGGGTCCTGCTTTCGCCTCACTGGGATCTCGATTCTGGTTGGCAGGAATGGAGTTTGGCGCTTTGATCCAGGTGCTGGGCGCGAGTGTCATTTTTGGCATTCTCGCCAGCGTTGGCTTGTTCTTCGTCATCAATCCAGGCCTAGAGGCTGAGCGCTATTTTATCCCCATCCTCGCAACGGTCTCGTTAGGCATCCTCTTTTTCTTGGGCCTACTCATCCGGCAATTGATTCGGCTGGTTCGCAATGTACGGCAGCGCATCTTTGGCTCAGGGTTGGTGTTGCGTCATTTTCGGCAGCTTGCGTTGATGGCACTGCTCCCCGGCTTGGCCTTGTTTGGCGTATCGGTGGCGATGCTTTTCTACAGCGTTCATCATTGGTTTGAGGTACAGGTTGAGGTTGAGCGGCAGGCGCTGTCTGAGTTCCGCGACCTCGTGCTGGAAGACCTGCGTAGGTCTCAGATTGAGAGCGTCAAACAAATCGGAAGGCGTTTAGCCGTGCTACCTGCGAATCAACATGAGCGTTGGTTGACGGCACTATCGCAAGACGAGAATATCGAGAATATCGCCATATACGATGCCCGCCGCACGCTGGTTGCGGGGCGTGAGATGGGGTATGCCTTGCGGCAAGAACCGCCTTCAGAACTCGCCTTTAAGACCGCCGTACAGACGGGCATTTGGTCTGTGGTGGAGCCCGCTGCAGAGGCGAATTGGCAGATTCGGGTGTTGTACCGGGTTGAGCCGGAGCGGGTGCATCTCCAGCCCTTCTATCTGTATATCCAGCGCGCCGTGGATGCCTCGTTGTCGGCCTCTTTGGATCGGTTGGATGCGCGCAGCCAGAAGGGCCGGGAGGAGGTGTTGCGTGCCAGTCGTGAGATGGGGATCTTGCAGGTGGTTATCCTGACCTTGACCTTGATCCTGTCGCTGTCTGTGGCCATGTCGTTGGCGATGATGTTGTCTGAACGCTGGGTCTCGCCGCTACGCGATCTGGGTCGGGGGCAACGCGCGGTCGCGAAAGGGGAGTATAGGCAGCTATCTGAAGATTGGCGGGAGAACGACGAATTGGGGCAGTTGGTTCGGGGCTTTAATGTGATGTCGGCCTCGCTGGAGCGCAATGGGCGCGCCTTACAACAGGGCAAGGCCTATTTGGAAGACCTGTTGGGTAACCTTAGTACGGCGGTGGTGACGCTGGATGCGCAGCTTAAGACGCGCTTGGTCAATGTGCGGGCGGAGACCATCTTGAGCTATCCAGAGAGCCAATTATCAGGCATGTCGCCGCGTGAATGGGGGTTGGATCATTCTGCCTTGCGCACCTTCGGCGAGGCGATTCAGGGCCATTTTGACGAGATGGTGGCGGCGCCGGATAAAACCCAGTGGCAAGAGCCGCATATGGAATATCGGGTGGGTGATGTTAAACATATCCTCTTGGTGCGCGGGGCGGTGATTAACGCGGGCGGGGCACCAGAATATGCCCTCGCCTTTGATGATATTACGCACTTGTTAAGGGCGCAAAAGGAGGCGGCGTGGGGTGAGGTGGCGCGGCGTTTGGCGCATGAGGTCAAGAACCCGCTCACGCCGATCCAGCTTTCGATAGAGCAGCTGCAGGCACGCTTGGAAGATAGTTTGGAGCCCAAGCATCAGGCCATGCTGAATCGCGCCACGGCGGCGATTGTGCAGCAGGTGGACGCAATCCGCACTTTGGTGGACGAATTCTCGCGTTATGCGCGCATCCCGACGCCGGTGATTCATCGCGTGGATATCAATAACTTGGTGCGCGAGGTTATGGCCTTGTACACAGGGGTGGGTGTCTCGGTGGATCTGGCCGAGGACTTGCCCGCCGTGGGGGCTGACCGCAGCCTGCTTAATCGGGTCTTGGTCAACTTGATCAAGAATGCCTTGGAGGCGGTAGAGCACGAGGACGATAAACAGGTGGTTGTGCGTACAAGCCGCGTGGAAAACATGGCGTGTCTCTGCGTTGAAGACAATGGCCCGGGCTTTGGTGAGCGGCAGATGGCACACCTTTTTGAGCCTTATGCAACGACGAAGCCCAGGGGCTCGGGCCTGGGTTTGCCCATCGTGAAACGCATCATCGATGATCACCACGGTCAGATTGAGGTGCATAATGTCACGCCTCACGGCGCGGCTATTCGTATCCTGCTGCCCGTTCTGGAGGAGACCTAAACGAGGGTAGATCTGTGAGCGAAATTTTAGTTGTCGATGATGAGCCTGGCATACGCGATGTCTTGCACCATATCCTTGAGGATGAGGGGCATGATGTGCGTCTCGCCGAGAACGCTGCGCAGGCCAATCAAGCCATGCAAGAAAAGACGCCAGACCTTGTGTTGCTGGATGTCTGGATGCCCGATCGAGATGGGATTACGCTACTCAAGGAGTGGGCTTCTCAGGGGCCGTTGAAGGCGCCGGTCGTGATGATGTCTGGGCATAGCACGATCAAGCAGGCGATGGAGGCGACGCGCTTAGGGGCCTTCGATTTTCTCGAAAAGCCGATCGCATTTAAGCCGTTGCTCGAGACGATTAAGCGCGCCTTGGCGAGCCGTGTGGCGAAGGCCGTTTTGCCGGATGCCATCGTGGGCCTAGGCCATGGCGAGAAGATCGTTGGCCTAGCGCAGCGTTTGCGCCAGGCCCCTGCTGATGCCCCGATATTCTTGGCTGCCGAACCGGGCGCGGGCACAGAGTTCTGTGCGCGGTTTTTGCATGTTAGTGATACACCTTGGCTGGCCCCGACCGAGATGGGGCCATTGGCGGACAACCCGATTGAGTGGTTGCAGGAGGCCAAGAATGGCGTGTTGTTTTTGGTCGAGATCGGTGGCCTTTCCGTAATGCAACAAAAAGGCCTACAGTTGTTGTTGGCGCGGCGGGCCGAGTTTGGCGTGCGCGTGGTCTGCGCCAGCTGCGAGAATCTACAGACCAAAGAAGGGTATTCGCGCGAACTTTACACCGCATTGACGCGGTCGGCTTTTCTAGTCCCGCCCCTGCGCGAACATGCTGAGGACATTCCCGAAGTGGCGCAGGCGATGTTGGCTGCGTGCGTGCCACAGCATGGCGTTGATGCGCGTAGCTTTTCGCCTGCCGCCGTGTCGCTCCTTGCTGCACACGCTTGGCCGGGAAATCTAGACGAGCTAAGTGCGTTTGTCGAGGCGTTGGCGGCGTCTGTTGGTGTGGCGACGATTGAGGAGGGCGCGGTGAGGGAGCGCTTGGGGGTTAAGCCTCCAGAGGGAAAATGGGATGACCTGTTCGACCTTCCGTTCAAGGCTGCGCGTGAGTCGTTCGAACGGATCTATCTACACGCCTTGTTAGCGCATCATAACGGTAGCGTTAGCGCGGCGGCAACGCACGCCGATCTGGAGCGCACCCATCTTTATCGCAAGCTGCGTATGCTAGGCCTTACTGCGGGGAAGACGGAAGAGGCTGACACATGAAGATCATCATCCTTGGCGCGGGTCAGGTAGGCGCCAATCTGGCTGCCAGTCTGGTTTCAGAGGCCAACGATATTACCGTGGTCGATCTCGATGCGGACAAGTTGGCGTGGTTGCAGGATCACTATGACTTGCGCACCGTGCAAGGCCATGCCTCACACCCTTCGGTCTTGGCGCAGGCCGGCATCGAGAATGCGGATATGTTGGTGGCGGTGACGCAGAATGATGAGACCAATATCGTCGCCTGCAAGATTGCGGGGACGCTATTTAATGTGCCGACCAAGATCGCCCGTATCCGCTCGGTCGATTACATGCAGCACCCGGAGTTGTTTACCGAGACGCAGTTGGCGGTCGATTACATCATCAGCCCTGAAGAGGAGGTGACGACCTATCTCAAGCGCTTGGTGGACTATCCCGAGGCCTTGCAAGTGCTGGACTTTGCGGAGGGGCGGATCCGCCTGGTGGCGGTGCGGGCGACGAAGGGTGGCCCCTTGGTGGGGCATCAATTGCAAGAGTTGCGTCGCCATCTGCCGACCTTGGATGCGCGCGTGGCGGCAATCTTCCGTCGCGGGGTGAGCATCAATCCATCGGGCGGCACCAACATTGAGAACGGGGATGAGGTCTTTTTCCTCGCCGCAACCGAGAACATCCGTGCGGTGATGAAGGAGATGCGCCGCGCCGATCGTAGCGTGCGCCGGGTGATGATCGTCGGCGGCGGCAATATTGGCTCACGCCTCGCGGCGGCGTTGGAAAACGATTACCAGGTGAAGTTGATCGATCATAATAAAGCGCACGCGGAGCAGCTCGCCGAACGCCTGAAATCGACCTTGGTCTTGGTCGGTGATGCGACCGATGAAGACTTGTTCGCACAAGAAAATATCGAAGACATGGATGTGTTCTGCGCCCTGACCAACGACGATGAGGACAACATCATGTCGGCCTTGTTGGCCAAACGCATGGGCGCGGGCAAGGTGATCGCTTTGATCAATCGGGCCTCGTATGTCGATCTGTTGCAGGGCGGCGAGATTGATGTGGCCTTGTCGCCGGCGCAGGCGACCTTGGGGCCGTTGTTGACCCATATCCGTCGCGGCGATATGGCGGCGGTGCATTCGCTACGGCGTGGAGCGGCCGAGGCCTTGGAGGTGGTGGTGCATGGGGATAAACGCTCTTCGCGTCTCATCGGCCGTCGTCTCGACGAGATTGACCTGCCCGAAGGGGTGTCGTTGGGCGCGCTCTTGCGTGGCGATCAGGTGGTGATTGTGCACCACGACACCGTCATCGAGGCCGAGGATCACCTCATCTTCTTCGTCCCCAATAAGCGCATGTTGCCCAAGGTCGAGCGTCTTTTGCAGGCCGGTTTCGGGTTCTTCTGATGTTGCGCGCACGCATCCTACCGTTGCTGCATGTGCTGGGCTTGGTCATTGTAGTGTTTGGCGTATCCATGTTATTTCCCCTGGCCGTTGCCGAGTGGACGCAGGATGCCGCCCGTGAGGCCTACGATGTGGCGGTGCTGATCACCTTGGGGGCAGGGCTGTTGTTTTGGTTGGTGGCGCGGCCCTATCGGCGTGAACTCAAGGCACGCGATGGCTATCTCTTGGTGGTCTTGATCTGGGTGCTGTTGCCGGTCTTCGCGGCTTTGCCGCTGCTTTATTTCATGCCCAACTTGAGCTTTACCGATGCCTATTTTGAGACCATGTCCGGCCTAACGACGACGGGTTCAACCATCTTAACGGGTCTCGATGCCTTGCCTGCGTCAATCAACCTGTGGCGGGGGCAATTGGTGTTGATCGGCGGTTTGGGGGTGATCGTGTTGGTGACGGCGGTGCTGCCGTTGCTCGGCATTGGTGGCCGGCAGATGTTTAAGGCCGAGGCGACCGGCCCGATGAAGGATAGCAAACTGACCCCCCGCATGGCCGAGACCGCCAAGGGCCTGTGGACGGCGTATCTGCTGTTGACCGGCCTGTGTATCTCTGCCTTCATGATCGCCGGAATGGGCTGGGTCGATGCCTTTGTCCATGCCTTTTCAGTCATGGGCCTGGGCGGATTCTCCTCGCATGATGCCAGTTTTGGTTATTTTAACTCGCTGCCGATGGAGCTTATTGCCGAGGGCTTTATGTTGCTTGCCGGCATCAACTTTGCCACCCATTTTATGGCCTTGCGTGGGCGCACGCTGATTTCCTACCGCCATGATCCCGAGTTGCGCTGGTTTTTGGGTATCGTGCTGAGCAGTTGTCTAGCCTTGGCGCTGGTGCTGTGGTTGGGCGGCGTGTACCCCGACTTCTGGCAGGCCCTGCGTTTTGCGTCGTTTAACACGATTTCCATTGCGACCACGACCGGGCTGACGACGACCGATTATGCCCTCTGGCCTATCTTTACCGGCCTGTGGATGTTGTTCTTGTGTAGCTTTGTCACCTCGTCGGGTTCCACGGGCGGCGGCATCAAGATGATGCGCGCCATCCTGCTCTACAAACAGGTCTATCGCGAGCTGAAACACCTCATGCACCCGGCCGCGCAGTTGCCGGTGCGTCTCGGCGAGATGGCCGTGCCCAACAAGATCATGTTTGCCGTGCTCGCCTTCGCCTTCATCTACATGGCCTCGGTGGTCATCTTGAGCTTTGTCTTGATTGCCTCCGGCCTGGATGTGATCACCGCGTTTACCGCCATCGTGGCCAACATCAATAACACGGGGCCCGGTTTGGGTCAGGTCGGCCCCGCGACGACCTATGCCATCCTGACCGATTTTCAGACTTGGGTCTGTACCTTTGCCATGCTGCTGGGGCGGCTCGAATTATTCACGCTATTGGTCGTTTTGACCCCGGTTTTCTGGCGCAAGTGAGCCGCCTTAGGCTACCATTGCACGATTGTCTTTTTGTAGGAGTTGCATCATGGCGCGCAGGGTTCAGTGTATTAAATTAGGCCGCGAGGCTGAAGGTATGGATTTCCCGCCGTTCCCTGGCGCGTTGGGCAAACGCTTGATCGAGTCGGCCTCTAAAGAGGCGTGGGCAGGCTGGATCCGCATGCAGACCATGATCATCAACGAGAATCGCCTCAGCTTGGCCGATGCGCAACACCGCAAATACCTCATGGAGCAGTGCGAAAAGTATTTCTTTGGTGAGGGCGTCAGCGCGCCCGAAGGTTTTGTGGCGCGCTGACCTTTATGTCGGAGAGCAAAACCCATTTCGGTTATCAAACCGTGGACGAGACAGCCAAGGCCAGCAAGGTCGCCGAGGTCTTTCATTCCGTCGCGAGCAATTACGATGTCATGAACGACCTCATGTCGATGGGCATGCATCGACTGTGGAAACAGTTCCTGCGTCTGCGCGCCGGGTTGCGGCCAGGGGCGCGGGTGCTAGACATCGCCGGCGGGACGGGTGATATCGCTAGCCTGTTGGCCAAAGATGTCGGGCCGAGCGGCGAGATCTGGCTGACCGACATCAACGGTTCTATGCTGGCCATCGGTCGCGATCGCCTGTTGGATGAAGGCCGTGCGGTGGCGACCGCGCAGTGCGATGCCGAAAAACTGCCCTTCCCGGATGCGCATTTTGACTTGGTGACGGTGGCCTTCGGCCTCCGCAACATGACCCACAAGGACGCCGCCTTGACCGAGATGCGGCGAGTCCTAAAAACGGGCGGACGGCTGTTTGTATTGGAGTTTTCTAAGGTGGCCCAGCCCTTGCAGCCGTTTTACGATTTTTACTCGTTCAAGCTGCTGCCGTTTATGGGCAAGGTCGTGGCGAATGACGCCGAGAGCTATCAATATCTGGCCGAGTCCATTCGGATGCACCCCGACCAAGAGACGCTTAAACAGATGATGACGGATGCGGGGTTTGCCCGCGTTGATTATCACAACCTGACCGCGGGCGTGGTTGCCCTACATATTGGCACCAAGCTCTGACCCGTCAGTTAGGGCGCAATAGCGGATGGCGACGATCTCTAGTTCGCGCCAACCGCCGGGGGTCTGAAAGCGAATCTCGGCGCCCAGCTCGGCCTTGATTAGCGCCCGCGCGAGGGGCGAGACCCACGAGATGCGGCCTCGGCCGGGGTCGGCTTCGTCTATCCCGACGATGGCATAGACCGATTCCGTGCCTTGATCGTCCAGCACGGTCACCGTGGCTCCAAAATAGACGCGCCCTGACTCCGTATGCTGGGTAGGATCAACCACCACGGCCGTGTCGATGCGTTTGCTCAGAAAACGCAGGCGACGGTCGATCTCGCGCAGGCGCTTTTTGCCGTAGATATAGTCGCCGTTCTCGGAGCGGTCGCCGTTGCCCGCCGCCCACGAGACGATGTTGACGACGGCCGGGCGATCGACCTTGAGGAGTTGATTGAGTTCGGCCTGTAGGCGGGCATAACCGCCGGGGGTGACATAGTTACGCGTGCCGGGCGGGGCGCTGGGGGCCTCTGCATCGTCATCGTCCGCGCTGTCATCGGACACCCCGGCCTGGCTCATTCGGGCTGAGCGGGTGGGTGGCCTTCGTGGATCTGGCTGATGCGGCGCTCTAGGAAGATAT
>QYQG01000010.1 GCA_007280375.1 Betaproteobacteria bacterium | reverse complement strand
GGCCTGCTGTTTGGCGAGCGGCCAGGCGGTCATGTCGAGGACATTATCCAGCGCGCGTGTCGCCACCTGCACCACTTGGGCAAAGCCGTCGAAATCGAAATGCGCCTGCCCGGTAAACGGCGAGCCGACGAAGCGCGTCAGGTTGATCGAACCCAAACAACAACAGCCGTAGGGCGGTAAGGGTTGCTCGCCGCATTGCCCGGTGACGAGGCCGTTGAAGATGACGGCGTTGTGATCAGCCTGCGTGGTGTCAAAGACCGCCTCGCGCCCGCAGGGGGTGATGCTGGCGATGCGACTGCTATAGCGTTGCGTATAGTGTTGCGTATTGCGGAGCTGTTTGTCGGCGACCCAGGCGCGATATTTGGCGTTTTTGTCACCCTGCATAAAGCCGATCTCGCGCATGAAGTGTTCACGCGACTCGCCGTCGATGATGAGTTCGTATTGCGCGGTGTGGGCGTATTGGCGTTGTCCGCCGTGGCCATCGGGCATGGGTTTTTCGCCCGCTGCGCGGCGTAGGTACAGGCGGCAGAAGACGCCAAAATTGGCCAGTAAAACCTGGATGTCTTTGAGTAGGGGTTCGTGGCTGGAGGCGAGACGAATGGAGCAACTTTGACTACTTTCGCTGATATTGACCGTGCCGTCGGTCTGAAATAGGGCGCGGAGATAGCCTTGGACGCAGGCCTCATTGCCATGCCAGACCACCTCGGGGACGCGCAATTTGGTGTCGCGGGTGTAGCCATACACGGCTAAAGCGCGGGCCAACAGGACGGAGCGAATAAAGACGAGATTGCGTTTTGCGACGGCGACGGGGGCAACGCGGCGGGCGGATAGCGGGGCAATGAGGGCGTTGGCATGGGCGGTTAAGGTCTCGGCCAGCACACGATCTGGCCCCCATAGGCTGATGCTGACAGATTCTTGCCCTTTGCCGCGATTCGTGAAATGGCCGTCGCCGGTGATGTGGCCTAGTAGCGTCCCTAAGGCCTCGCTGCCGTGCGGGCCAAATTGGCCTTTTCCGGACTGCACTAGCAAGGCGTCGCCGACCTGTAGATCGGCCAGCTTGATCTTGCCGCGTTCGGTGTAAAAATCGTGCCACGCCGTGGCCTTGATCTCGTAGCCGTCCTCGGTCGTGACCTTGAAGATAGCGGCGATCTCTGCCGTCTTGAAGGCGGCTGTGGCGGGGCGCGTCTCTGCGCCGTGCGTGTCCTGGCCTAGCGAGCGGCAGTCAACCGTGGCCTCCAGCGGCAGTCCGCTGGCATAGAGATCGCCGATGCGCACCAGGCCGTATTGCGTGGCCAAGCGCGTATCGGCGGTGACGCAGGGATTAGTCGCCTCGATGGTCTCGCAATAGGCGAGGTTGTTGTCGCGGTTGATGCGGTCTAGGAACAGCACGCCCGGTTCGGCGTGGTCGTAGGTGGCGTGCATGATCTGTCCCCACAGCTCGCGGGCGGGGAGTTTGCGATAGACCCATTGACCATCCGTGCGCTGATACGCGCCGTTGGCCAACAGATCGGTGGCGGGCTTGGCTTTGTGCGTGAGCTCGATCTCGGTATCCGCCTCGACCGCCTCCATGAAGGCATCGGTGATGCCAACCGAGATATTGAAGTTGCGCAGGTCGCCGCTATCCTTGGCGTGGATGAAAAGCTCGATGTCGGGGTGGTCGCAACGCAATACGCCCATCTGCGCGCCACGCCGTGCGCCGGCGGATTCGACCGTCTCGCAGGAACGGTCAAAGACGCGCATGTAGGAGATCGGCCCGGAGGCACGCGACTGCGTCCCCTTGACCAGCGCACCCTTGGGTCGAATAGTGGAGAAATCGTAGCCCACGCCGCCGCCCCGACGCATGGTCTCGGCCGCGTCTTCGAGGGCGACATAGATGCCCGGTTTTCCTTCCGATTCGCCAGAGATCGCGTCGCCGACCGGTTGCACGAAGCAGTTGATGAGCGTGGCTTGCAGGTCGGTACCGGCGGCGGAGTTGATGCGCCCGGCGGGGATAAAGCCCGATTCCATAGCGTGAAAATAACGCTGTTCCCAGTCCTCGCGGGCCTCCGGTGCCTCGGCCGCCGCCAGCGCGCGGGCGACACGACGACGCACGGCCTGTACCGTTTGCTCGTCGCCCTTAGCGTATTTTTCGAGTAAGACCTCGGTGGAGATGTCTTGCGCGGTGAGTTCGGGGAACAGGGCTTCTTGCATGATGAATCTCCGGTGTGAATTCGGTTTTAACCACTACATGTTGTGATTGGTTTTAACGATACCACTAAATAAGCCGAACGGAGGTGGGAAATTGTCTGTCATCAAGAAAACGCGGCGATCACCGGCGTGTGGTCGGACGGGCGCTCATTGCGGCGCGGTTCGATGTCGATCTGGCAGGCGGTGCAGGTGGCGGCCAAGGCGGGGGTGGCGAGGATATGGTCGATGCGTAGGCCGAGGTTGCGGCGGAATCCGGCTTGCCGATAGTCCCACCACGAATAGCTCTTTTCGGCCTGCTCAAAGCGGCGGAAACAGTCTTCGAGGCCGAGGTCGAGCAGGCCTTGAAAGGCGGCGCGTTCGGGTGCGGAACAGATACATTGACCCGCCCAGCCTACGGGGTCGTACAGGTCGCGATCTTCGGGTGCGATGTTGTAATCGCCTAGTAATGCTAGCCTTGAGTGAGCGCGTACTTCGTCTGCAAGCCAATCTGTTAATGCTTTAAGCCAGCCTAATTTGTATGGGTATTTGTCGGAATCTAGGGCCTGGCCGTTGGGGATATAGACGCAGACGACACGCACGCCGTCCACCGTCGCGGCGATGACGCGGCGTTGTGCGTCCTCAAAATCGGGGATGCCGATCTGGACATCGGTGAGCGGCGCACGGCTCACGATGGCGACGCCGTTGTAGGTCTTTTGCCCGGAAAACGCGACCTGATAGCCCGCCGCCTCGATCTCGGCGTGGGGGAATTTTGGGTCGTCCAGTTTAGTCTCTTGCAGGCAGAGGACATCGACCGGCGTCGTCGTCAGCCAGTCAAGCACCTGCGGCAGGCGCACCTTGAGGGAGTTCACATTCCAAGTCGCAATCTTCATGGGTCGCTATAATGCCGCATCCTGAGGAGTTTTGGCATGCAAACATTGACCGTTGAGTTGGGCGACCGTAGCTATCCTATCCATATCGGCGCGGGCTTGCTCGATCGCGCCGATCTGATCGTGCCGCATCTGGCGCAAAAGCGCGTGGTTATCGTCACCAATACCACGGTCGCCCCGCTCTATCTTGAGCGCCTGACACGGACGCTGACCGGCGCGGGGGTGCGCGTCACACCGGTGGTGTTGCCCGATGGCGAGGCGTATAAAAATTGGGAGACGCTGAACCTGATCTTTGACGCGCTGCTGACCGACCGCGCCGAGCGCAAGACCACGCTGATCGCCTTGGGCGGCGGGGTGATCGGCGATATCACCGGCTTTGCGGCGGCCTCGTATCAACGCGGCGTGCCGTTTATCCAGATCCCGACGACGCTGTTGTCGCAGGTCGATTCGTCGGTGGGCGGCAAGACCGGCATCAATCACCCGCTGGGCAAGAATATGATCGGTGCGTTTTGGCAGCCGCAGGTGGTGCTGGCCGATACCGAGACGCTGAATACGCTGCCGGACCGCGAGTTGTCGGCGGGCATGGCGGAGGTGATTAAATATGGCCTGATCACCGACCCGGAGTTTTTTGCGTGGCTAGAAAAAAATACGGCGGCCTTGCTGGCGCGTGAGCCGGCAGCGTTGGCGGAGGCGATCTACCGTTCGTGCGCGAATAAGGCGCGCGTCGTTGCCGCCGATGAGCGCGAGGCGGGGCTACGCGCCTTGTTGAATCTGGGGCATACCTTTGGTCACGCGATTGAGGCGGGGATGGGCTATGGCGTGTGGTTGCACGGCGAGGCGGTGGCGGCCGGGACGATGCTGGCGGCCGATCTGTCGCGGCGCATGGGGCTGATGAGCGCGACCGAGTGCGCCCGTGCGGCGGCCCTGTTCACGCAATCGGGTCTGCCGACGGTGGCGCCGAATCTGGGCGCGGCGGATTATCTGCGCCACATGGGCGTGGATAAAAAGGTCGAGGGCGGCAAGTTGCATTTTGTGTTGCTACGCGGCATCGGCGACGCCTTCGTCAGCGAGGCGCCGGCCGATCTGTTGCAGCAAACCCTGACCGAGGCGGTGGCATGAGCGCCTTGGCCGCGTATGCCTGTACCCAGACGCGTGGCCGTCATCATGCCGAGCCGCCCGCCACACCGCGCAGCGAGTTTCAGCGCGACCGCGATCGCATCATCCACTCGACCGCGTTTCGGCGGCTGGAGTACAAGACGCAGGTGTTTATCAACCACGAGGGCGACCTGTTTCGCACCCGGCTGACGCATAGCTTGGAGGTGGCGCAGATCGGTCGCACCGTGGCGCGGGTGTTGGCGGTGGATGAGGACTTGGTTGAGACGATCGCCTTGGCGCACGACCTCGGCCACACGCCGTTTGGCCATGTTGGGCAAGATACCTTGAATGACTGTATGCGCGCGCATGGTGGCTTTGAGCACAACCTGCAATCCTTGCGCGTGGTTGATCATCTCGAACAAAAATACGCCGAGTTTGCGGGTCTGAATCTGACCTTCGAGGCGCGCGAGGGCATCTTGAAGCATTGCGCCAAAAAGAATGCGGAACGACTCGGCGATGTTGGCGCGCGCTTTTTGAGCGGGGGGCAGCCGTCGCTGGAGGCGCAAATCACCAACCTCGCTGACGAGATCGCCTACAACAATCACGATGTCGATGACGGTCTGCGTTCGGGGCTGTTAACCTTGGCGCAACTCGAAGAGGTCGCCCTCTTTCGCCGTTTCTTGGACGAGGTGCGGGCGCGTTATCCGGGGTTAAATGACCGTCGGCTGATCCACGAGACGGTGCGGCGCATGATCAACGCCTTGGTCGGTGACCTTGTCGCGCAGACGCGGGCGAACTTGGCGACACATGCGCCAAAAACGGTGGATGAACTGCGCGTCTGTCCATCTTTAGCCGCATTTTCGGCGGAGATGCGCGAAGATCACCTAGCGTTGAAGCGTTTTCTACACGCCAACCTCTATCGGCACTATCGCGTCGTGCGCATGACGGATAAGGCCAGCCGCATCGTGCGCGAGCTGTTTGAGGCCTTTGTCGGCAACTCACACCTGTTGCCACCGGAACACCAGGCGCTCGCAGAACGCGACCTGTATCGCTCGGTGAGTGACTATATTGCCGGCATGACCGATCGCTACGCCATCGCCGAACACCGTCGGCTGTTTGATATCCACACCGCTTGACCTGCGTCTCGCCTGCGTGTGAATCTTTTTGGCACTAGGTGTTTAGACGGGTGGGCCCTGTAGTGAGCGCGGGCGTGCGCGCCACAACCCACGCCTCGACGCTGACCGCACCGGCGGCGATGACGGCTTTGGCTAGGGTGTTGAGGCTGGCACCGGTGGTCATCACATCGTCGAGCAGGGCGATATGATGACCGGCTACGCGGGCGTCGCAGGTGAAGGCGTCTTCGAGGTTGGTGAGACGGTCTGCGTGCGTTAGGCCGGCTTGGCTGGGGGTGTGGCGGGTGCGTTGTGCGGCATCGATCAAGAGCGGGATACCGCGTTGTCGGGCGAGGGGGCGGGCGATCTCTACGGCCTGATTAAAGCCGCGCTCGGCGAGGCGTTTGGGGTGCAGGGGCATGGGGATGAGGGCGGTGGCCGTGCTGTCTTTGATGCAGGGGGTCAGGGCGTTGGCGAAAAACGGGGCAAGGTGCAAGGCCTTGCCGTATTTGAATTGTTGGATCAGCCCATCAAGCGGGTAGGCGTAGAGAAAGGCGGCAGAGGTTTGCTTAAAGGCCGGTGGGTGGCGTTGACAGTGTGCGCACACGGCCGCTGCGGGGATGGCGCAGCAAGGGCAGTGGGCCGCTGGCAACCGTGGCAGGTCGGCGTGACAGCTGGGACAAAGGACCTCGCCCACGCTACGCGCCCCGCAGAGGGCGCAGGCATGTGAGGTCTGCACCTGCACAAAATGCACGCACTTGTTCATTGCGCGGATAACTAGATTTGACAAGACCCCTCCAAATTGCGCACCATGCACGCTTTATCCTGCATCGGCGTGTCTATGTCCACCCCTAGTATCTTGACCGCCGCCTCGAGTCGTTTTCAGGCGCGGCTTTTTAACCTCTTGGCCATTGCCTCGACGCTGTTGTCGTTTGGGCTTTTTGCCTTGGGCGACCTGATCGCGCCTGCGAAGATGCCGTTTTTGCCCTTTGCGATGGCCTTGCCGCCGGTTATGTTGTGGCTGGCGGCGTCTATCTTTGTCTATGCCATGATTGCCCATCACCCGAACGAGCGGGTGCGGCATTTCAATAAGTGGGCGGGTTATCGTTATTACACTTTGGTAGGTTTTTTGACCATCTTCTCAAACGATCTGGCGGCCTTGCCGGGGGGGTGGTTGAGTGTTTTGGGGATCGGTGTCGTCGCCTTGGTGCCGTGGGCGGCGTGGGATGTGCTGAAGGCCGGGCGCGAGGCGTGGACAGATATGGAGATAGAGAAATGAGTACACAGGCTTGGACGACCGAGGCGATAGAGGCCTTATTTGAACTGCCCTTGATGGATCTGCTTTTTCAGGCGCAGACGGTGCATAGGGCGAACTTTGACCCTAACGCGGTGCAGCTTTCGACCCTGATGTCGATCAAGACGGGCGGCTGTTCGGAGGACTGCGGCTATTGCTCGCAGTCGGCGCATCACGACACGGGGTTGGAGCGGCAAAAGCTGGCCGATCTTGGCGAGGTGTTGAGTAACGCGCAGGCGGCCTTCGATGCCGGCGCGACGCGGTTTTGCATGGGCGCGGCGTGGCGCGGGCCGAAGGATACCGATCTCAGCCAGGTTGAGGCCATGGTGCGCGGCGTCAAGGCCTTGGGGCTGGAGACCTGCGTCACCTTGGGGATGCTCAAACCGGGGCAGGCTGAACGGCTCAAAGACGCGGGGCTGGATTACTACAACCACAACCTCGACACCGCGCCGGAGTATTACGAACAGGTGGTGACGACGCACCGCTATAGCGACCGGCTCGACACCTTGAAACAAGTGCGCGAGGCGGGGATCTCGGTGTGTTGTGGCGGCATCATCGGCATGGGCGAGGATCGCCGTATGCGCGCTGGCCTGATCGCGGAACTGGCGAACCTTAACCCGGCGCCCGAGTCGGTTCCGGTCAATATGTTGGTGCCGATTGCGGGCACGCCGCTGGCTGGCCTGCCGGTTCAGGCGCAGGCGCGCATCGACCCCTTGGAGATGGTGCGCACCATCGCGGCGGCGCGCATCACCATGCCGACCTCGTTGGTGCGTCTGTCGGCGGGACGACAATCCTTGGGCGAGATGGGGCAAGCCTTGTGCTTTATGGCGGGGGCGAATTCGATCTTTTATGGCGATAAATTACTCACCACCGGCAATCCGGAATGGACGGCGGATCAGGCCTTGTTTGCCAAGTTGGGGTTGACCCCTGCGGCGGTGGCGGAATCGGGCCGTCGCTGCGCACATTAATGCGCTGTGCAGACCTTGAGCCGGGTTTAGCGGCGTTGGCGGCGGGAGGCTCGCTTCGCCAGCGGCGCGTGTTGGCGGGCGCGCAGGGCGTGCGGGTAGAGATCGACGGGCGGGCGATGCTGTCGTTTGCTAGTAATGATTATCTCGGTCTGGCCGCGCATCCGGAGATCGCGGCGGCGGCGTGTGCGGCGGCACAAACCTATGGCGTGGGCGCGGGCGCGTCGCATCTGTTAAGCGGCCATCACGCCCTGCATGACGCGCTAGAGACACGCTTTGCCGCCATGGTTGGCGCACCGGCGGCGTTGCTTTTTTCCACCGGCTACATGGCGAATCTCGGCGTAGTGACTGCGCTGCTCGGGCGGCATGACGCGCTCTTTGCCGATAAGCTGAACCATGCCTCGCTGGTCGATGCGGCGCGATTGTCGGGCGCGGATCACCAACGCTATCACCATAACGACATGGCCGATCTGGCGCGACGCTTGGCGGCCTCGACCGCGCCGACTAAATTGATTGCCGTCGATGCGGTATTTAGCATGGATGGCGATACCGCGCCGCTGGCCGAGTTGTTGGCCTTGGCGGAACGCTATGATGCGTGGCTGTTGCAGGATGATGCACATGGCTTTGGGGTGTTGAGCCTCGCCGAGCGCGGTGTGACGGCCATGCCGGAACGGCTGCTCTATCTGGCTACTTTTGGCAAGGCGGCGGGGGTGGCAGGGGCGGCGGTGGCGGGGTCGGCGAACGCGGTCGCGTGGCTGGTCAATCGTGCGCGTACCTATATCTACACCACGGCGCAACCGCCGCTGCTGGCCGCCGCGACGCTGAAAAGCCTAGACTTGATCGCACAGGCCGATGATCGACGCGCCCATCTCCGTGCGTTGATCGCCCATCTACAGCAACGGCTGGCGGGTCTGCCGTGGCGGTTGATGCCCTCGGTCACGCCGATACAGCCGTTGCTGGTGGGCGATAACGCAACCGCCGTGCGCCTGTCGCAGGCCTTGGCGGAACGCGGTATTTGGTTGCCCGCGATCCGCCCGCCCACCGTGCCGGAGGGCACGGCGCGGCTACGCATCTCGCTCTCGGCGGCGCATGGCTTTGATGGCCTCGACGCGCTGGCCGACGCGCTATGGGGGTTGGCCACATGACCCCGCTCGTCTGTCTGCATGGTTGGGGGATGCGCGGCGCGATCTTTGCGGATCTCGCCCTGACCGGGCGCACGGTGTTGATGCCAGATCTGCCAGGCTATGGGGATGCGCCCTTGCCGACGCGCTATAGCGCCGAGGCCATCGCCCGGCAGTTGGCCGCAAACGCACCGGCACGGTTGGCCTTGCTGGGCTGGTCGATGGGTAGCCTCGTCGCGCAGGCGTGGGCAAAGCTGTTTCCAGCGCAGGTGGAACGCTTGATCTTGGTCGCGGCAACGCCGTGTTTTCGACAGCGCGCCGATTGGCCGCATGGCCTGTCAGACGCGGATATCGCAGCCTTTGCCGAGGGCGTGACCTTGGACAGCCGTGCGACGCTGGCGCGGTTTTTGAGCCTACAGGCGCGCGGTAGCGACGACGCACGGGCGGTCATCGCGCGTCTTCGGACGGCTTTGGCGGCGTTGGGCGAGCCATCCGCGACGACGCTGACGGCGGGCATGGCCTTGTTGGCGGACACCGATCTACGCGGTGATGCGAGCGCGATTCGCGCCCCCACGCTGATGCTACACGGCGACCGTGATGGCCTCTGTCCGCCGGCGGCGGCGGCGTGGTTGGCGGGGCAGATCCCCGAGGCGCGACAGGTGGTCTTGGCGCACGCCGCGCACGCTCCGTTTCTTTCGCATCCGGCGGTGTTCAATCGTATCGTTAGGGAGTTTTTAGATGAGTAATTTGCGTGCGGTGCAACGCAGTTTTGATCAGGCCGCCGCCGGCTATGACGCGGCGGCGGTGTTGCAACGCGAGGTAGCGACGCGCCTCGATGAACACCTCGATCTGATGCGCATCACGCCGCGCCGTATTTTGGACTTGGGCAGCGGTACGGGTTTTGCCGCGCCGTTGTTGACGCGTCGTTTTGCCAAGGCCGAACGCATCGCGCTGGATTTAGCGCCGGCGATGTTGTGCCAAGAGCGCGCGGCGCGTGGCTTGCGCGAACGCTGGCTGGGCCCGGCGACGCGCTTTGTCTGCGCCGATATGCACGCCCTGCCGATCGCGGCGGCCAGTGTCGATCTGATCTGGTCTAACTTGGCCTTGCAGTGGGCGGATGAGCCGTTGGCCGTGTTCAAAGAATGTCGCCGCGTGTTGCGTCCCGAGGGGCTGTTTCTGTTTGCCTCGTTCGGCCCCGATACCTTGCACGAGCTGCGCGCGACCTTCGCACAGGTCGATAACCACGCCCATGTCAATCGCTTCGTCGATATGCACGAACTAGGCGATGCCTTGTTGGCGACGGGGTTCACCGCGCCGGTGATGGTGAGCGAGCGCATCGTGTTGACCTATGCCGACCTGAAGGCGATGTTGCAGGACCTGAAGGCGATGGGCGCGCATACCGTGTTGGCACGCGAGCAGTTTGGCCTGATGGGGCGGGCGCGTTGGCAGGCCTTGCAGGCGGCGTGTCAGCGTTTTGCGCAGGCCGATGGCCGCCTGCCCGCAACCTTTGAGATCGTCTATGGCCATGCCTGGGCGGGGGCGGTGCAACGCCCTAAGTCAGCGGCGAACGAGGTGGTGATCCAATGGCACGGGTTGTCAAAGCCGACATGACGGCGCGCGGTTTTTTTATTGCCGGCACGGACACCGGCGTAGGCAAGACGCACGCGACGGCGGCCTTGCTCTACGCGGCGGCGCAATTGGGTTATCAGACCGTGGGCATGAAGCCCGTCGCGGCGGGGTTTGAACAGCGTGATGGCGCGTGGGTGAACGACGATGTCGCTGCGCTGACGGCGGCTAGCACGGTCAAGGCCGAGGCGCGTTTGATCAATCCCTACGCCTTGCGCGTAGCGATCGCGCCGCATATCGCCGCCGAGCAACAAGGCGTGAACTTGCGTATCCCACCCGTGACGGCGGCCTATACCGCGCTTGCCGCGCAGGCCGATGTGGTCTTGGTCGAAGGCGTGGGCGGGCTGTGCGTGCCGCTCGATGCCGAACATGATATGGCGGATTTGGCGCTGGCCTTGGGGTTGCCGGTCATCCTTGTGGTCGGGATGCGGCTGGGGTGTTTGAGCCATGCCGTGTTGACCGCCGAGGTGATGCGCGCGCGCGGCCTGTCGCTGGCGGCGTGGGTGGCGAATGATTTAGGCACTGGCATGGCCGAGTTTGAAGCGAATCTAAGCACGCTGACGCAACGCTTGGGCGGCCCGCCGTTGGTGGTGTTGCCGTGGGAACCGATGCTGCGCCCGGAACGAACCGGCGATGCCGTCGTCTTGTCGCGCTGGGCGGCACTGTTGAGGGGGGCTTGATACGGGGGGCTAATACTTGATAACTATTCTCGGGTATACATGCGTATAATCAGATCGGTCTATCGTCTATCCTAAGGAGTGCCCAGATGGTCTTATCCCGCACGAGCCAATATGCCGTTCAGGCATTGATTTATATAGCCACTCAACCCAAGGGCGCGCCGGTGCTGAACCGCGATATCGCGGAGCGTCTCAATGTGCCATCGGCCTATCTGGCTAAGATCTTGCAAACCTTGTGTAAGCAGGGTTTGTTAGATTCCTTTCGTGGACGATTGGGTGGCTTTCGCCTCAAAGAGGGCTCTCATAGCACCAACCTGATGCAGGTCTTGTTGCTCACCGAAGGGCCGCAGTTTACCGAGAGCTGCATCTTAGGTCTTAAGGTGTGCTCCGATGAGACCGCGTGCCCGCTGCATGCCGAATGGTTGCCGGTGAAGAAAAAGATCGTCACCCTGCTGACCAAGATGACCTTGGAGGATCTGGCCAAATCGGTGGCGACGGGTAAATACCGGCTGGCCGATATCCCTGTCAACTTTTTTGCGGGCTTGCGCTGAGGGCGTCATGGTGTTGCGTCGCTGGTTAGGTGTTTGGGTGGTTTTGACGGGCCTTATGCTGAGTCTGGTTGCGTGTCAGCCAGCCACGCCGGAGCAGGCCTTTTTAGGGACAGACATTCGTCATGAAACCTTTGGCGGCCCCTTAGCCCTGACGGATCACCACGGGGTTAAACGCACGCTCAAAGATTTTCGTGGCAAGTGGGTGGTGTTGTTTTTTGGCTATACCCATTGCCCCGATGTCTGCCCGACGACGCTAGGCGATACCGCTGCCGCGTTGCGTTTGATGCCGCCTGAAGATGCCAAAAAGGTGCAGGTGATCTTCGTTTCGGTCGATCCCGAGCGCGACACGCTGGCCATGTTGCGCGACTTTGTGCCCTACTTCCACCCTGATTTTTTGGCGCTTACGGGCACAGAGGCCGAGCTGGCGCAGACGGCCAAGGATTTTCGTGTTGTCTTTTCTAAGCACACGACCGCCGGGGTGGGTGGCTACCTTGTAGACCATACGGCGGGGAGCTATGTGCTGGACCCTGAGGGTAAGCTGAGTCTCTTCTTGCCCTTTGCGATGCCGGCCGCCGACATGGCGCACGACCTTAAGTTGTTGATGCACCCATCGTAAGGCTTGCCAGAGTGGGGGATTATTCCTATACTCGCCAAGCTTTTCCGACCGCATTGTCCCCATCCTTGGTTGGTTTAGCTTGTTGACGCATATTTAGAAGCTGTAACGAGGAAAAAATGACAGCCACTGCACCTGCCGCTGCTGCGGAACCGTATGACTACGAGATCGTTAAAAAATTCACCATCATGTCCATTGTCTGGGGCGTGGTGGGCATGTTGGTGGGCGTGTATATCGCCTCCGAACTGGCGTGGCCGTGGCTGAATTTTGACAGCCCGTATTTCTCCTTCGGTCGTTTCCGTCCGGTGCACACCGGTGCGGTGATCTTCGGCTTTGGCGGTTCGGCGCTGTTTGCAACCTCCTACTATGTGGTGCAGCGCACCTGCCAGACGCCTTTGTGGGGCGGCGGCTTGGTTCCGTTTACCTTCTGGGGTTGGCAGACGGTCATCGTCTTGGCCGCCGTGTCCTATGTGACCGGTTACAGCCAAGGGCGCGAATACGCTGAGATGGAATGGCCTATCGATATCCTGATCGAGCTGATCTGGATCGCCTACCTAGCCATCTACATCGGCACCCTGATGAAGCGTAAACAGCCGCACATCTATGTCGCCAACTGGTTCTACCTGTCGTTTATCTTGGCCACGGCCTTGCTCCACACCTTTAACAACCTCGCCGTGCCGGTGGGGCTGTTCACGCTGAAATCCTACAGCCTGTTCTCCGGCCCGATGGATGCGATGACGCAGTGGTGGTACGGCCATAACGCGGTGGGCTTTTTCCTGACCGCCGCCTTCTTGGGCATGATGTATTACTTCGTGCCTAAGCACGCGGGTCGCCCGATCTATTCCTATCGCCTGTCTATCGTCCACTTCTGGGCCTTGTCGTTTATGTATATGTGGGTGGGCACGCACCATCTACACTGGACCGCCTTGCCGGACTGGGCCTCTACCTTGGGCGCGACCTTTTCTATCATGTTGTTGCTGCCGTCGTGGGGCGGCATGATCAACGGCATCATGACCTTGTCGGGCGCATGGGACAAATTGCGTACCGACCCGATCATGCGCTTCATGATCGTCGCCCTGTCGTTCTACGGCATGTCCACCTTCGAAGGCCCGCTGATGTCGCTCAAAGATGTCAACGCGCTGTCGCATTACACCGACTGGACCGTGGGCCATGTGCACTCCGGTGCGCTGGGCTGGGTCGCGATGATCTCCTTCGGCTCGATCTATCACATGCTGCCGCGGCTGTGGAAGACCGAGATGTATAGCGTGCGCCTGATCAATGTCCACTTCTGGCTGGCGACGATAGGCGTGTTGCTTTATGTTGTGGCGATGTGGATCTCCGGCATCATGCAAGGCCTGATGTGGCGCGCCTTTGACGACTACGGCAACCTGCAATATTCCTTCGTCGAATCGGTCGCCGCGATGCATCCGTTCTACGCCATGCGCGCCTTGGGCGGCCTGTTCTTCCTGACCGGGATGTGCATCATGGCCTACAACGCCTACATGACCATTCGTCAGGGGCAGGCACAGCAGGCGGCGGCGCAACTGCAGGCGGCTTGATTAGATAACGGAGAGTGCTACATGTTTAAGCGTTTGAAAAACTTTACCCACGAGAAGATCGAGACCAACGCGGGTGTCCTCTTGGTGTTGACCATGTTGGCGATCAGCATCGGCGGCATGGTCGAGATCGTCCCGCTGTTCTTGCTTGACGACACGATGGAAAAGGTCGATGGTGTGCGTCCCTACACCCCGCTCGAACAGCGTGGCCGCGACATCTATATCCGTGAGGGCTGCTACACCTGTCACTCGCAGATGATTCGCCCCTTCCGTGACGAGCAGTTGCGCTATGGTCATTATTCGTTAGCGGCGGAGTCCAAGTACGATCACCCGTTCCAGTGGGGTTCTAAGCGCACCGGCCCAGATCTCGCCCGCGTCGGCGGTAAGTATTCCAACGAGTGGCATACGCAGCACCTGTTGCAACCGAGGTCAGTGGTGGAAGAATCGGTGATGCCGAACTACCCGTGGTTGATGACCGCGTTGGATGCCTCGGATGTCGCCGATCGTATGCGCGCCTTGCGTACCACGGGCGTGCCGTACTCGACCACGCAGGCGGAGTTTGATCGCAATGTGCAGCAGTTCGGCGCAGAGCACGCGCAGATGCAGCACATCCCCGACGCGCAGGTCAATCTAGTCAAGCAGGCGCAGGCCGGCAACTATGACGGCGATAACCGTAGCGTCTCCGAGATGGATGCGCTGGTGGCCTATCTGCAAGTCTTGGGCACGATGGTGGACTTCAGTAAGATCAAGCCTGAAACGCTGGTCAAGTTCCGCTAATACGCGAATACATCATGGAATGGTTCACGAACCCCGCCAATAGCAAGTCCTTGGGCTTGTTGATCTTCTTTGTCACCTTCTGCCTGATCGTGCTGTGGGTGTACGGAAGCCGCTCGCGCAGCGAGACGCTGGAGTCGCACAAGAACATTCCCTTTCTAGACGATGAAAACGACAAAAACGAAGAAAGGCCGCATCATGGCTGAAAACACTGTCCAAACTACGGGCCATGTCTGGGACGAAGACCTGGCTGAATTAAACAACCCGCTCCCCAATTGGTGGATCTACGGTCTCTATGTCACGGTCATCTTTGCCATTGTGTATTGGATCTATTACCCGTCCTGGCCGATCGGCAAGGATCACCTGCGCGGCATCGGCACGGTGACCTATCTCAACGCCGAGGGTCAAGCGGAAACCAACGGTTGGAACACCCGCGCCAAGCTCTTGAAAGAGATGCAAGATGCGAACGCCGCGCAGAAGCCGTATTTCGACAAGATCGCGGCGATGTCGGTGGCCCAAGTCACCCAAGACCCGGAGCTCAATAGCTTTGTGCTCTCGGCGGGCAAGGCGATGTTTGCGGAAAACTGCGCCGCCTGTCACCAGGCCGGTGGCCAAGGCAAGGTCGGTTTTTATCCCAACTTGGCTGACGACGACTGGAAATACGGCGGTAGCATCGACGAGATCCAAGCCACGCTGACCGGCGGCCGTCGTGGCTATATGCCGGCCTTTGGCGAAGCGCTGGAAAAGCCGCAGATCGCAGCGATCTCTCAGTATGTGCTGAGCCTTTCGGGCCATGCCGTCGATAAGACCTTGGCCGCCGAGGGTGACAAGCTCTTCCACAGCGACACCGGCGCGTGTTTCTATTGCCACGGTGACAACGCCAAAGGCCGCAAGGAGTTTGGTGCGCCTAACCTGACCGACAAGATCTGGCAGTGGGCCAATGTCCCGGCGGCGGCCGACATGAAGGCCAAGACGGCGGAGGTGCAAAAGGTCATCACCGCCGGTCTGAACAAGGGCGTGATGCCGGCGTGGGAGCAACGACTCAACCCCGGTCAGATCAAGTTGTTGAGCATCTATGTGCATGAACTGGGCGGTGGTAAGTAAGCCTTAACCTGATGCACCCAAGGCCCCGCTGCGTCGGGGTCTTTTTACTTGAAGCGACACCATGACCGACCGACCGATACAGTATTACGCCAAACACGCCGCCGTCGTCCCGCGCGCGATACACGGCCCGTTCCGGCGTTTCAAGTCGGCGTTGTTGTGGCTGTCCTTTGCCGTCTATTTCCTCCTCCCGTGGTTGCCGTGGTCGCGTGATGACGGCATCCCTCAGGCGGTCGTCTTTGACATCCCCGGGCGGCGCTACATGCTGTTTGATCTGGTGATCTACCCGCAAGATGTATTCTGGTTGGCCTTGTTCTTGTTCATCGCAGCGGTCTTGTTGTTCTTTGTCACCGCCTTGGTGGGGCGCGCCTTTTGCGGCTACTTCTGTTTTCAAACCTTGTGGACCGATGCCTTCATCTGGGTTGAACACTGGCTACAAGGCGAGCGCCCACACCGCCTAAAACTCTCGCGTGCGCCGTGGACGAATGGCGAAAAACTCCTCAAGGTCGGCGCAACGCATCTCGTCTGGTGGTTGATTGCGTTCTGGACGGCGTTGACCTTTGCCCTCTATTTTGGCTACGCCCCCGAGTTGTTACGCGAGTTCTTTACCGGGACGGCAGTGATGGCGGCGTATATCACCGTGGCCGTGTTGAGCGTGACGACCTATCTGTCTGCGGCGACCTTGCGCGAGCATGTCTGCCTCTACATCTGCCCCTATGGCCGTTTTCAGAGCGCGATGTACGACCCGGAGACCTTGACGGTTCACTACGACCGCGCACGCGGTGAAGGCGCGGCAGGGCGTATCGCGGCCAAACAAGGACTACGCGCCGCTAACGATAGACGCGCCTTGGGTCACGGCGATTGTATCGACTGCAAACTCTGCGTGCAGGTCTGCCCTACCGGCATTGATATCCGCGACGGCATGCAATTGGGCTGCATCGCCTGCGGCCTCTGCATCGATGCCTGCAACACCATTATGGCTAAGATGCACCTTGCTCCGGGCCTGGTTCGCTATGATGCCGAGAGCAATCTGCAACGCGCCCAGCCCCTGCCGCCGCGCGTGGATTGGCGGCGGCTCAAGGTCATTGGTTATGGCGTCGCGCTGATCCTGATGACGGCCTACCTGTTCTACAGCATCACGCATCGCCAAACCTTTGAGCACAGCACGCAGCAGATCCGCCAACCGCTGTTTGTGGTGCTCTCCGATGGGCGAATCCGCAATCTCTATCAGATCCGCCTGACCAATCTCTCGGGTCATGCGCAGCGTTATCAAATCACGGTGCGCGGCGTGCCCCCCGCCAGCCTAGACCTTGGCAATTTCTCGGTGGTTGAGGTGCGTAATGGCAAGAGCGTCATTGTGCAGGCGAGCGTGACGCTCAGCCCGGAGATGGCTTTGCTGCAACCCGAATTATGGTTTGATATTCGTAACCCCGCGGGCGAGGTATCTAGCGACCCGGCGCGCTTCTTCACCCAACATTAGATTTTTTATGGGTACTTCTATGAACTCGTCATTCCCGCGCAGGCGGGAATCCAGTTGGTTGATTTATCTTAACTGTAGTTTCGTCAAAGTAACTATTCTGGAATTTATAAAAGTGCCATTATGAACAGTTTATTGCTCACTCTTTTTGGCGGCATGACGCTAACAGTTGTTTTTTACGGCCTCGCGCGACTGAGTCGCTTGTCCAATTTCTGGGCGGCGGTAGTGGCGGCGGGCGTGCCGAGCCTGACCTATCTGGGCGTGGTGCTTGCGACACAACCGGGCTTGGATCGCATCACCATGCATCTCATCGCCTACCCCACGATCGCGGTCTTGCTCTATCAACTTTATCGCACACCGGGCCGCACGCATTGGGTGCCGCTGGCGCTGGTCAGTTTCTTTGTCGCGCTGTCGATCTTGATGGGCGGCTTCGTCTATATCGCCAGCGAAGGCGTGTCGCCCAGCGTGGCGGCATGGCTATTGCCGAATGCGAAGGATAAGCCCGTCTATACCGCGTTTTCGGGCGTGGTCGCGCATCATGACGAGGCGGCGAAATCCATCGCCCACCGCCGCAATATGGAAAGCCAAGTCGCGCAGCGCGGCTGGCAGGTCGAGGTGAGCGGCATCGATGCCGTGCAACGCGCCAAGGCGGGTGTGGTGACCCTGCGCGTCATGGCCAAGACCGGCGGCGTCACCGGACTGACAACGGCCATTAGCGTGTCGCGCCCCGGTCAGGACGGGGTGCGCGAGATCGCCTTAAACGACCAGGGCGACGGCGTGTACAGCGCACCCGTGGCGGCCTTGGACGCAGGGGTCTGGGTGCTAACGCTGGTATTGGACAGCCCCGGACAACGACCGATACGCCTAGAGCAGGCGATCGAAGTGAACGCTAACTAGCGTCGCCGAGCGCGCCAGATCTCGATCATCCCCGGTGAGACCGAGAGCGCGATGATGGCCAAGATGACGAGGGTGAGGTTGTGTTTCACCCATGGCAGGCCGCCGAGGAAATAGCCCGCTGGGACGAGCAGCCCGACCCAGAGTAACGCGCCGATGATGGAGAACACTAAGAAGCGCGTATAGGTCATCCGTCCGATGCCGCAGACGAAGGGGACGAAGGTGCGCACGATGGGGACAAAGCGGGCGATGATGATGGCCTTGGGGCCGTGCTTTTCCATGAAGGCGTGGGTGCGGTCTAGGTTCTCGCGCTTTAGCCAGCGGCTGTCCTCGCGTTGAAAGACCTTAGGGCCGATAAAACGACCCAGCCAGTAATTGACATTATCGCCACACAGCGCGGCCACGATCAGCGTCGCCATGACAATAGAAACATCCATGCCGCCTGCCGCCGCCACTGCGCCGGCGACAAAGAGGAGCGAATCGCCGGGTAGGAAGGGGGTTACTACAAAGCCCGTTTCCATGAAGACGATGGCAAAGAGCAGGCCATAGACCCACGCCCCATGCTCGGCGACAAAGGCGGCAAGGTGCACATCCAGATGCAGGGCGAGGTCGATGAGCTGGGTGAGGAGTTCCATAGGCTGCGCGTTACACCACGGCGTCGGCCTGCTCTTGCTTGACCGGCTTAACGAAGTCTTCGCGCGATACGCCTAGCCAGAGCACGATGGGGCTGGCGACCAGCACCGACGAGTAGATGCCGAACAAGATGCCGATGGTGAGCGCGACGGCGAAATAGTGCAGGGCCTCGCCGCCGAAGAACAGCATGGACAGCACCATGGTTTGCGTCATCGTGTGGGTGATGATGGTGCGGGACATGGTGGTGGTGATGGCGTTGTCGATGATGTCGGGGATGGTGCGGTTACGCATCTTGCGTAGGTTTTCGCGGATCCGGTCGAAGACGACGACCGACTCGTTGACCGAGTAGCCCAAGATGGCCAAGATGCCGGCCAGCACGGTGAGCGAGAACTCCCATTGGAAGAAGGCGAAGCAGCCGAGGATGATGACGACATCGTGCAGGTTGGCGATGATGGCGGCGAGGGCGAACTTCCACTGAAAACGGATGGCGAGGTAGCCCATGATGCCGGCGCAGACGACCAAGAGGGCCAATGCGCCGTCGTTGTAGAGTTCTTTGCCGACCTGCGGGCCGATGAAATCGACGCGTTTTAGGGTCACGCCGGGTTCGCTGGCGCGCAGGGTGGTGACGATCTGGTCGCTGAGTTGTGCGCCCGATGCGCCGGTCTTGCTGGGCAGGCGGATGAGGACATCGCGGCTGGAACCGAAGTTTTGTACCGTGACCTCGGTCAGACCGCTGCGTTCTAGGCTATGGCGAATCTGGTCGATGGGCGCGGCCTGCGGGTAGCCGATCTCTAGCACCGTGCCGCCGGTGAAATCGACGCCGAAGTTGATGCCTTTGGCGGTCAAGGCCCAAACCGCGAAGAGGAAGGTGATGAGTGAGATCGCCGTGGTCACGCGCCCGTAGCGCATGAAGGGGATGTCTTTTTTGAGGTGGAAGAATTCGATCATGACGACCCCTTAAATGGGCAACTTGCCGAGGCGGGCTTGGCGGCCGTAGGTCAGGTTGACCAAGGCACGCGACACGGTGACGGCGCTGAAGATGGAGGTGAGGATGCCCAGACACAACACGACGGCAAAGCCGCGCACCGGGCCGGAGCCTAGCCAGAACAAGGCGAAACCGGCGATGAAGGTGGTGATGTTGGAGTCCAAGATGGTGCCGAAGGCGCGCTCGTAGCCGGCGGTGATGGCGGCCTGCGGGCTGTTGCCGTTGCGCAGTTCTTCGCGGATGCGTTCGTTGATTAGCACATTGGCGTCGATGGCCATGCCCAAGGTCAGCGCGATAGCGGCCATGCCGGGCAGGGTCAAGGTCGCTTGTAGCATCGACAAGATGGCGATCAGGAACAGGCCGTTGGCGGCGAGCGAAAGCGAGGAGAACACGCCAAAGACGCGGTAGTAGAAGACCATGAAGACGACTACGGCAACGAAGCCCCAGATATTCGATTGGAAGCCTTTTTCGATATTCTCCGCGCCCATGCTGGGGCCGACGGTGCGTTCTTCGATGATCTCCATCGGCGCGGCGAGGGCGCCGGAACGCAGCAATAGGGACACATCGCGCGCGTCTTCGGCGGAGTCCATGCCGGTGATCTGCACCCGACCGCCGCCGATCTCTTCTTGGATGACGGGCGCGGTGACGACCTCGGTGCGACCTTTTTCGATCAGCAAGATGGCCATCCGTTTGCCGACATTCTCGCGCGTGACATTCTTAAAGATGCGTGCGCCACGGCCATCGAGGGTGATGTGCACGGCGGAGCGACTGTTTTGGTCAAAACCGGGCTGGGCATCGGTGATGTATTCGCCGGTCAACACGACCTCTTTTTTGACCAAAATGAGGCGGCCATCGCGCTCGGGATAGGCCTCGTCGCCAAACGGGACTTGACCGTTGGCGGCGGCAGCGAGTGCGGCGGGATCGTCCATGCGTTCGTCATCGACCATGCGGATCTCGAGGCTGGCGGTGCGGCCTAAGATCTCTTTGGCCTTGGCGGTGTCTTGCACGCCGGGCAGTTGCACCACGATGCGGTCGGCGCCTTGTTGCTGGATGACGGGCTCGGCCACGCCCAGCTCGTTGACGCGGTTGCGTAGCGTGGTGAGGTTTTGTTGTAAGGCGTCTTCGCCGACCTTGCGCCGGGCGACCTCTTTTAGACTGGCGACGAGGAGCAGGTCCGCGCCTTCCGTCGTGTCGTTTAGTTGCAGATCGGGATAGTGCGCCTCGATCAGGGTGCGCGCCTCGCTACGCACTTCGGCGGCAGAAAAACGGATCCGCACGGTGTCACCCTCGCGGGTGATGGCGCTGTAGCGAACCTTCTTTTCGCGCAGGGCGCTACGCAGGTCGCCCGCGGTGCGCTCGGCCGCCTTGGTCAGCGCGCCGGGCATATCGACTTGCAACAAGAAATGCACCCCGCCACGCAGGTCGAGGCCGAGGTACATGGGCAACGCGCCGAGCGAGGTCAGCCACGACGGTGAGGCGGGGATGAGGTTGAGCGCGACGGTGTAGGTCGGCCCCAAGGCGGCTTGCAAGACATCCTTGGCGCGGACCTGCTCGTCGGGGCTGGTTAGCCGTGCCTTGACCCCGCTGGAGTCGAGGCTGATGCCTGGGCTGCTGATGTTCGCGCCCTTGAGCGCCGCCTCGACCCGTTGCATCAATTCGGGTGTTGGTTTTTCCGCACTGCGGTTGGGGGCGACCTGAACCGCCGGGGCCTCGCCAAAGAAGTTGGGCAGGGTGTAGGTCAGGCCGATCACAAGGATCAGGCCGACCAGCAGGTTTTTCCAGAGCGGAAAGCGGTTCATGGGTGCAGCCTCGTAACGCGGTTATAGGTCTTTATAGGTCTTTTAAGGTGCCTTTGAGCAGGACAGTCTGGATGGCGCTGCGCTGGAATACGCTGTTCACGCCCGCAGCGATCTCCACCGTGATATAGGCATCGCTGACCTTGGTGATGCGGCCGCATTGACCGCCGCCGAGGATGACCTCATCGCCCTTTTGCAGGTTGTCTTGTAACTTCTTGGTCTCTTTGGTGCGCTTCATCTGCGGGCGGATGATCAGGAACCAAAACAAGACGAAGATCGCGATCAAGGGCAGAAAGCTCATGATCGGGTCAGGTTGAGCGGCGTCAGCGGCGTGGGCGAGGGAAATCATAGTTACTCCAAAGAAGAAAAGGCAAAAAGATCGCGCGGATTCTATCACGCATGCATAAAAGGAAGGCTGGCGATGTGGTCTTGTAGGTGGCCGGCGGCGATGGCCTCGCGTAGGCCGCGCATCAGGTCTTGGTAGAAATGCAGGTTGTGGATGGAGTTGAGTCGTGCGCCTAGGGGTTCGCCGATGCGGTGTAGGTGGTGCAGGTAGGCGCGCGAGAAATGTTGGCAGGTGTGGCAGGCGCAGCCCTCGTCTAGCGGTTTTTGGTCGTGTCTGTGGGCGGCGTTTTTGATGTGGATACTGCCGTTAAAGGTGTACAAAACGCCGTGTCGGGCGTTGCGCGTGGGCAGGACGCAGTCGAACATATCGATGCCCTGTTGCACGGCTTGGACGATGTCGGTGGGCGTGCCGACACCCATCAGGTAGCGCGGTTTGTGCGTAGGCAATTGCGGCGCGGTGTGGGCGAGGATGCGCATCATGTCCTCTTTCGGCTCGCCGACGGATAGGCCGCCGATGGCGTAACCATCGAACTCCATCGCAGCCAGCGCGGTGAGTGAGCGCTCACGCAGGTCTTCGTACATGCCGCCTTGGACGATGCCGAACAGGGCGTTAGGGTTGCCGGCGTGCGCGGTTTTTGAGCGTTCGGCCCAGCGCAGGGAGAGTTCCATCGAGACCCGCGTGGTGTCCCAGTCGGCGGGGTGGGGCGTGCATTCGTCGAAGATCATCACAATGTCCGAGTTCAACACGCGCTGGATTTGCATGCTGATCTCGGGCGTCAACAATAGCTTTTCGCCGTTGATGGGCGAGGCGAATTTGACCCCCTCTTCGGACAGCTTACGCATGGCGGCGAGGCTAAACACCTGAAAGCCGCCGGAGTCGGTGAGGATGGGGCCGTCCCAGCCGATGAATTTGTGTAGCCCGCCAAAGCCGCGCACCACCTCGATGCCGGGGCGTAGCCAGAGGTGAAAGGTGTTGCCGAGGATGATCTGCGCCTTGAGGTCTTTAAGCTCGTGTGGCGCGACGCCCTTGACCGCGCCGTAGGTGCCGACCGGCATGAAGACGGGCGTTTCGATCACGCCGTGGGCGGTGATCAGGCGGCCGCGGCGGGCGGCGCCGTCGGTTTGGAGGAGGTCAAATGTCATGGGCGGCGAGGTTTGTGAAGGGGTGTCGATTTCGTGCGTAAGTTTGTCGCCGGCCTTGCGGAAGGTTTTTGGGCTGATGGCGTGGGCTTCCTGACGCCGGGTTTTTGCGCCGGTGATCGTAGCGTTGCCGCAGGGCTACGCCGGCCGCCCTGGCCCGTGCCTTCCGGTTGCCAGTCGGGGATGAGGTGTTTTTTACCATTGCCGATGAGTTCAGAACGGCCCATGGACTTTAAGGCCTCGCGCAGGATGGGCCAGTTTTCGGCATCGTGATAGCGCAGGAAGGCCTTGTGCAGACGGCGACGACGGCCTTCGCGCACGACCTCGAGTTTTTCGGCCTTGCCGCCTAAGACCTTTTTGAGCGGATTGCGCTCGGTGTGGTACATCGTGGTCGCCAAGGCCATGGGCGTGGGCAAGAAGGTCTGCACTTGGTCGAGGCGGAACTCATGTTTTTTGAGCCAGAGCGCGAGGTTGAGCATGTCTTCATCGGTCGTTCCCGGGTGGGCGGCGATGAAGTAGGGGATGAGGTATTGCTTTTTGCCCGCCGCTAGGGTGGCGGCCTCGAACATCTGCTTAAATCGCTCGTAAGCGCCCATGCCCGGTTTCATCATCTTGGATAAGGGGCCGGCCTCGGTGTGTTCGGGCGCGATCTTGAGGTAGCCACCGACATGGTGTTGCACCAGTTCTTTGACATACTCAGGCGAGCGCACCGCGAGGTCGTAACGCAGGCCGGAGCTGATGAGGACCTTTTTGACCCCGGGCAGGGCGCGGGCGCGCCGATACATGTTGATCAGCGGGGTGTGATCGGTGTTGAGGTTTTCGCAGATGTCGGGGTAGACGCAGCTCAAACGGCGGCAGGCGTTTTCGATCTTTTGCGATTTGCAGGCCATGCGATACATGTTAGCGGTCGGCCCGCCGAGGTCGGAGATGACGCCGGTAAAACCGGGGGTCTTGTCGCGAATCGCCTCGATCTCTTTGATGACCGAGTCCTCCGAGCGGCTTTGGATGATGCGCCCTTCGTGCTCGGTGATGGAGCAAAAGGTGCAGCCGCCAAAACAGCCGCGCATGATGTTGATCGAGAAGCGAATCATCTCCCAGGCCGGAATCTTGGCGTGGCCGTAGCTGGGGTGCGGTGCGCGCGCGTAGGGCAGGTCGTAGACCGCGTCCATCTCGGGCGTGGACAGCGGGATGGGCGGCGGGTTGAGCCAGACATCGCGCTCGCCGTGTGCTTGGCGCATGGCGCGCGCGTTGCCGGGGTTGGATTCGAGGTGGAAGACGCGCGAGGCGTGGGCGTAGAGCACCGGGTTGGCCTTGACCTGGTCGTAATCGGGCAGGCGAATGACGGTGCGCTCGCGTAGAGTTTGTTTGGCGTTGAGCCGTTCGGCACGCGGGATGATGCGGATCGGCGCGGTGCCTTCAGGCGTTTGCGCGGCGGGTGCGCTGGCCGCCATGGCGTAGGGGTCAGTGTGGCGGTCGATCGCGCCGGGGGTGTCGAGATCGGTGGAATGGACCTCGATCCATGCCTCGGCGGGGAGCCAGTCGCGGCTGGCCATAAACGCGGTGCCGCGCAGGTCGCGGATGTCGTGGATCGGCTCGCCTTGGGCTAAGCGGTGGGTGACTTCGAGGAGGGCGCGTTCGGCGTTGCCGAAGATCAGCAGGTCGGCCTTGGAATCGGCCAACACGGAGCGGCGCACGGTGTCCGACCAGTAGTCGTAATGGGCGATGCGGCGCAGCGAGGCCTCGATCGAGCCGATGATGACGGGCACCCCAGAAAACGCCTCGCGACAGCGTTGGGCATAGACGGTGACGGCGCGGTCGGGGCGTTTGTTCGGCTCGGCGTGGGCGGTGTAGGCGTCGTCGGAGCGGATCTTACGATCGGCGGTGTAGCGGTTGACCATCGAGTCCATGTTGCCTGCGGTCACGCCGAAGTAGAGCGTGGGCTTGCCGAGTGCGCGGAACGGGTCGGCCGAGCGCCAATCGGGTTGACTGAGGATGCCGACGCGATAGCCTTGCGCCTCCAGCATCCGCCCGATCAAGGCCATGCCGAAGCTGGGGTGGTCGATATAGGCATCGCCGGTGACGAGGATGATGTCGCAGGCATCCCAGCCCAGCGTTGCCATCTCGGCGCGCGACATCGGCAGGAAAGGCGCGGTGCCAAAGCGTTTCGCCCAGTATTTTTTATGGGCGAAGAGCGGGGTGGGCTTATCCATGGGGTTGCTCCTCCGTGCGCTCGATCAACATCGCATCGCCATAACTGAAGAATCGGTAGTCGGCGGTCACCGCATGGGCGTAGGCGTCGAGCAATAGCGGCTGGCCACCAAAGGCGCAGACCAACATCAGCAAGGTCGAACGCGGCAGGTGAAAGTTGGTCAATAAGCGATCGACGACAGCAAAGCGGTAGCCCGGCGTGATGAAGAGCGCGGTTTCGCCCTCGCCGGCGTGTAGCGCGCCGTGCGCTGCCGCCGACTCTAAGGCCCGCAGGCTGGTCGTGCCCACGGCGGTGACGCGGCCGCCACGCTGTCGACAGGCGGCAATGGCATCGACCGTCGCCTGCGGCACGGTGTAGCGTTCTGTGTGCATGACATGGTCGTCGGTGTCTAGGACGCGCACCGGCTGAAATGTCCCCGCGCCAACATGCAGCGTTACCCAGGCGATCTCGACCCCGTGGGCGCGCAGGCGAGCGAGCATGGCCGCGTCAAAATGCAGGCCCGCCGTCGGTGCGGCGACCGCGCCGGCGGTGCGCGCATAGACGGTTTGATAGCGCTCACTGTCGGCCGCCTCGGCGGCGCGGTCAAGGTAAGGCGGAAGCGGTATCTCGCCGTAGGCCTCTAGCCATTCCAGCGCCGTGCGTGCCGGGTCAAAACGGAGGTGAAAGAGGTCATCGTTCTGTGCATCGCGGCCCAACATCTCGGCCTCAAAGGCGTCGGCCTTGAACGCATCAACCAACTGTAGGCGCGCCCCCGTCTTGGGCGATTTGCTGGCGCGGATGAAGGCCAGCACCTCGTGATCGCTGATGACCCGTTCGACCAAGACCTCGATCTGCCCGCCGCTGGCCTTGTGGCCCATCAAGCGCGCCGGGATCACCCGCGTGTCGTTGAACACCAGCAGGTCGCCAGTCTTCAAAAAGTGCGGTAGGTCGGCGAACTGTGCATCGCTAAAGACCCCGGCTACGCCATCGACGCGCAACAGCCGACTCGCCGTTCGTTCGGGCAAGGGATAGCGGGCAATCTGCGCGTCGGGCAGGGAGAAATCGAATGTGGCGACCTTCATAAGGGGCGAATTATGGGCCAAAGCGTGTTTTGGCGCTTGCTATAAAGGCAGGGTTAGCGGGATAATGCGCGACTCGCATCCAGCCGGGATGGCGGAATCGGTAGACGCAGCGGATTCAAAATCCGCCATTGGTGACAATGTGGGGGTTCGAGTCCCCCTCCCGGCACCACAATACCAATGCAACGCTTCAGCCGTTGCATTTTTGCAAAACAGCCTGTTACGGCTTGATCAGTGACAGCGTGTTAATGCCAAACAAAACACCAAACAAAACATTGCCGTAAATAACAGATACGTTATTATTTGGTTCATAAGCTACACCATTGAGTTTTATAGCGAGGCGGTTCGGGTGGAGATTTCGCGTTTGCCTAATACCTTAGCGGCATGCTTTGTTGCCTTGGTTGACCGCATGGAAAACGCGCTGATTGTCGGCGTCCCTTCCCCCTCGCTCTCTACGCTACGCAAATACGCGGCGGCGCTGGGTAAGCGGTTGGAAGTGCGGTTGGTGTAGTTCACCCGTTTCGGCATCAATCGTCACGACTCCACACGTCAAGCATGGCTAAGAAGACCCCCATCCATCCTAAACACCCTGAACGCATCTGTTGGGGCTGCGATAAATATTGCCCCGCCGATGATCTGCGTTGCGGTAATGGCGCGGAGCGCACACAACATCCGGTCGAACTTTTTGGTGAGGATTGGCTGGCGTGGGAGCCGGTGTCTGCGCCGCTGATTAAGCCGGCGGATTAAAGCGCGATAGACTCGATAAAGGCGATCTCGTCGCCGTTGTTGAGGGCGATTTCGGGGGCAGGCGCAGGGTCTCGCGGCCTAGGCCGCGTTTGCCCATGAGGTCGCCAAAACAGTGACGGCGAGTATGCGCATAGTGTTGGTTTTAAAGTTGAATTTTCAATGTTAGAGGCCAAGTTCGGCCCATAAGGTGTCGACACGCGCCTTGACCGCCGCATCCATGACGATGGGGCGACCCCATTCGCGGGTGGTTTCGCCCGGCCATTTGTTGGTCGCATCTAGCCCCATCTTGGAGCCTAGCCCCGAGACCGGCGAGGCGAAGTCGAGGTAATCTATCGGCGTGTTTTCGATCAACAGGGTGTCGCGCGCCGGATCGACGCGGGTGGTGATGGCCCAGATGACCTCTTTCCAGTCGCGGATATCGATGTCGTCGTCAACGACGATGACGAACTTGGTGTACATAAATTGACGCAAGAACGACCACACGCCCATCATCACGCGCTTGGCGTGGCCGGGATATTGTTTCTTCAGGCTGACGATGGCCATCCGATAACTACAGCCCTCGGGCGGCAGGTAAAAATCGGCGATCTCGGGGAATTGTTTTTGCAACAACGGGACGAAGACTTCGTTGAGCGCCGCACCTAGAATGGCCGGCTCGTCGGGCGGTTTACCGGTGTAGGTGGAGTGGTAGATCGGGTCGCGGCGCATGGTGATGCGTTCAATCGTGAAAACGGGGAAGCGCGCCTGTTCGTTGTAGTAGCCGGTGTGGTCGCCGTAGGGGCCTTCCAGCGCGGTCTCACCGGGGTGGATGACGCCTTCCAGGACGATCTCGGCATGGGCGGGGACTTGCAGGTCGGAGCCGATGGCGCGCGCGACCTCGGTCTTGGCACCGCGCAAGAGGCCAGCAAATTGGTATTCGGACAGCGAATCGGGCACCGGCGTGACCGCGCCTAAGATCGTGGCGGGGTCAGTGCCGAGGGCGACGCAGACGGGGAATGGCGTGTTGGGGTGTTGCGCGCTGTGATCGCGAAAATCGAGCGCGCCGCCGCGATGCGGCAGCCAGCGCATGATGAGCTTGTTTTTGGCGATGACTTGTTGGCGGTAGATGCCGAGGTTTTGCCGCGTCTTGAGTGGGCCACGGGTGATGGTCAGGCCCCAAGTGATGAGCGGTGCGACATCGCCCGGCCAGCAGGTTTGGATGGGTAGTTGGCCGAGATCGACCGCATCGCCTTCGAGGATAATCTCTTGGCAGGGCGGACGGCTGACCACCTTGGGGGCCATGTTGAGGACTTGCTTCAAGATGGGGAGTTTTTCCCACGCGTCACGCAGGCCCTTGGGCGGCTCGGGTTCTTTGAGGTAGGCGAGCAATTTGCCAATCTCGCGCAGGCGTGCTGGGTCTTCTTCGCCCATGCCTAAGGCGACGCGTTTGACCGTGCCAAAGAGGTTGGCGAGGACGGGGGTGGTGTGGCCCTTGGGGTTCTCAAACAACAAGGCAGGGCCGCCGGCGCGTAGGACGCGGTCGGCGATCTCGGTCATCTCCAGATACGGGTCGACCTCGACGGTGATGCGTTTGAGTTCACCGCGCGCTTCGAGTTGGGCGATGAAGGCGCGTAGGTCGTGAGATGACACTTATTTTATTTCTTCAAAGACCTTGACGACGCGGGTTACGCCGGCGATCTTGGAGGCGACCTCCGCCGCGATATCCCCCTCGGCCGTTTGGACGATACCCATCAGGAAGATCACGCTGTTTTCACTGACGACCTTGATCTGGTTGGCGTTGATGCGGCGGTCATTAAAGAGGCCCAGCTTAACTTGCGCGGTGAGGAGGAGATCGTTACTGCGCGTAATTAAAGAGGTGGGCGCGGCGAGCTGAAGCTCGTTCTTAACCTCGCCGGCACGGACATTTTCGATCCCTAGTGCGATCTCGCCAACGCGCGCCTTGAGTGCGTTGGTGGGGGCCTCGCCGGTGATGAGGACACGGCGGTTATAACTGGTGAAATTGGCGTGCACCTTGTCGAGTTTGGCCTCGGATGTGCGGTGGCCGGCTTTTAACTCGATCTCCTCGTCCATGAGGTAGGTGGCGACGGTGCGACGGTCTTCGCCCATCAGGACACCAACACCGGCACCGCCGACGATGACGGGTGCGCAGGCGCTCAGGAACGAAACCGCGAAGGGAACAAGCAGGAAGGCGATACGCATGTGGGACTCCAAGAGGGGGTTGGCAATGGCGGCGATTATAGCGTGCTGTATTTAAAAGGGGTCTCTATAAACACACCGTCGTAATGAAGGCGCAGGCCGGAATCCAGTCAATCCTAGCCACTGGATTCCGGGTCAAGCCCGGAATGACGATTTATCCTAAAAAGCATCGAATGCGCTCTTTAGCCATTCGAGGTGGTCGCCGTCGATGAGGATGGCGTCAAAGCGGCATAGCGGTTCGCAGCGCTGTTGCATGAGATAATGGCGGGCCGCGTAAACAATGCGGCGCTGTTTCCCCGGCGTGATGCTGGCCGCCGCGCCGCCGTAGTGGTCGTTGCGCCGCGCGCGCACCTCGACGAAGACCCGCGTCTCGCCATCTTGGAGGATGAGGTCGATCTCGCCACCGCGACAGCGGTAGTTGCGGGCCACGAGGGTCAGCCCGTGGGCGAGCAAAAACTCGGCGGCGCGCTGTTCTGCGACCTCGCCGCGTTGCTGAGGTAGGCTGCTACCGATTATGCTTCGTTCTATTGCCATATTTGTGTCCTGTTCGCCATGATGCCAGAAACCCCGCAAGTCGCGCGCCCCGCGACCTTATATATCGTTGCTACGCCGATCGGTAATCGGCGCGACATCACGCTACGCGCCCTCGATATCTTGCGTAGTGTGGCCTTGATTGCCGCCGAGGATACGCGGGTCTCGGGCCAGTTGTTGGCCGCCTATGAGATACGCGTGCCCCTGTTATCGTGCCGGGAACATAACGAACGCGCGGCGGCAGAGCGCATCTGTGCGGCCTTAGCCGCAGGCCAGAGCGTCGCATTGATCTCGGACGCGGGTACGCCGGGGATCTCCGACCCGGGCGCGCGCGTGGTGCGTGCCGTGCGCGCGGCGGGGTTTGTCATCAGCCCGTTGCCGGGGGCGAGCGCGGTGGCCGCCGTGCTGTCGGTCTCGGGGATCGAGGGTGACTGGTGCTTTCATGGTTTCTTGCCGCCTAAATCGGCCGCGCGGCGTAGCGTGCTGGCGGCTTTGCGTGATCGTCCCTGCGCCTGGGTTTTTTATGAGGCCCCGCATCGCATTGTGGAGACCGTGGCCGATCTGGCGCTGGAGTTGGGCGCTGACCGTGCGTGTTTTTTGGGCCGCGAAGTGAGTAAACACTTCGAGCAGTTCCATGCCGCGCCCTTGGGTGAGCTGGCTGATTGGCTGGCGGCCGACGGCGACCATCAGCGCGGGGAGTTTGTCCTTATCGTCGCCGCGCCTGAGGTCGTGGTTGATGCGGATTTGGCGCAGGCCGAGGCGGTGCTGGCGACCTTGATGGCTGAGCTGTCGCCGAGCCAATCGGCACGCCTAGCGGCACAGATTACCGGGGTGAAAAAGGCCACGCTTTATGCGCGGGCGCTCGTACTGTCGGCGGCGCGGGAGGAAGAATAAGTGCCCGTGCGCCTCTGGGCCGGTATACTCCCGTCCGGAGTTGGCTAGACAGTCGCCCGTCACCTGTTTGTGGCGGGAGGAAAGTCCGGGCTCCCTAGGGCAGGATGCCAGGTAACACCTGGGCGCTATAAGTGTGGGGCTTGCCCTGCACCCAAGGCGACGGAAAGTGCAACAGAAACATACCGCCGATGGCCCCGCAAGGGGCACAGGTAAGGTTGAAATCGTGCGGTAAGAGCGCACGGCTGGGCGGGCAACCGTCCCAGCGGGTAAACCCCATCCGGAGCAAGGCCAAATAGGCAGACGCTAAGACGGCCCGTCGAGTCTGCGGGTAGGCTGCACGAGGCGGCGCGCGAGCGTCGTCCTAGATGAATGACTGTCCACGACAGAACCCGGCTTATCGGCCAACTCCACCTTTTTTTAGCGCTATGCGGTTGTCGTGGGGAACGCTCCTTGTCCTAGACGCAGCCGTTATGCGTCCGTTATTCGCTCCTGCAGGAGCGGGCTTGCCCGCGAGCGGCGCGCTATTCGCCAGCACGCTGGCTCCTACGGCCGGATAAACCAGCGAAGCGGTGCGGCCTCGCCCTGTGGGGCGGGCTTTAGCCCGCCATAGCGCGTGTGCGTCGTTGCCGTTGTTGGCGGGCTGAAGCCTGCCCTACGCGGGTGACCGCTACGAACTGCCGTAGGAGCGAATAGCGCACGGCGCGGCATGGTAATTTAGTACTAATCTTGTCCGTGTTCCGTGGGTTATCTCATGGGTTACTTTAAGTTAGTGGTGCATGGTTATAAT
>QYQG01000015.1 GCA_007280375.1 Betaproteobacteria bacterium | reverse complement strand
GTTCATGCCCGTGTTCATGCCTTCTCCCGACGAATCTTCGCGCCCAGTTGCGCTAACTTTTCTTCCAAGTGTTCGTATCCCCGATCGAGATGATAGATGCGCTCGATCTGCGTCTCGCCCTCAGCCACCAGACCGGCAATCACCAACGAGACCGAGGCACGCAGATCGGTCGCCATCACCGTCGCGCCCTGCAACTGCGCCACGCCGGTGACAAAGGCGACATTGCCGTCGATCTTGATGTTCGCGCCTAGGCGTTGCAACTCCACCGCGTGCATAAAGCGGTTCTCAAAGATAGTCTCGCGCATCACCGCGCTGCCCTCGGCCACACAATTAATCGCCATAAACTGCGCCTGCATATCGGTGGGAAAGGCCGGATACGGTGCGGTACGGATCGACACCGCCTTCAGCCGCGCCGGCGCTTCGATGTGGATGAACTCGCGCGCCGCCGTTTTTTCACTCGTGATCTCGCAGCCTGCGTCCAAGAGCTTATCGACCACGGCATCCAAGTAGCCCGACGACACGCCATTTAGCGTCACGCTACCGCCGGTCGCCGCCGCCGCACAGAGATAGGTCCCCGCCTCGATGCGGTCGGGCAGGATGCGATGCGTCGCGCCGTGCAGGCGTTCCACCCCCTCAATGCGAATCACATCCGTCCCCGCACCCGAGATCTTGGCCCCCATCGCGATCAGGCATTGCGCTAGATCGACCACCTCCGGCTCGCGCGCGGCATTCTCGATCACCGTCACGCCGTCAGCCAGACACGCCGCCATCATCAGGTTCTCCGTGCCGGTCACCGTCACCATATCGGTAAAAAGACGCGCGCCCTTCAAGCGCGTCACCTCGGCGTGGACATAGCCATGCTCGACCGTGACCGTAGCGCCCATCGCCTGTAGACCCTTGATGTGCTGATCCACCGGCCGCGCACCAATCGCACAACCGCCCGGCAACGACACCTTAGCCGTACCGCAACGCGCCACCAACGGCCCCAGCACCAAGATAGAGGCGCGCATGGTCTTGACCATCTCGTAGGGCGCGAGCGGATTGTTCAGCGCGCTGGCATCGAGCGTCACGGTATGTGCCGAGCGTTCGACCTTGACCCCCATCTGCGCCAATAGTTTCAACATCGTGCCAATGTCGTTGAGTTCGGGCACATTTGTCAGCGTCAACGGTTCTGCCGACAGCAAACTGGCACAAAGAATAGGCAGGGCCGCGTTCTTGGCGCCGGAGATGGCGATCTCGCCAGAGAGACGCACACCGCCCGTAATGATCAATTTATCCATGATGAGACCCGAAAAGATTAGTTCCGCAGTTTATAGCCGCGCACGATCATCTGCATAGTGATAAAACACAGTGCCGCAGTGAATGGCAAGGCCACCGCCAAACCCCACCATGGATTGACATCGCCTTGACCAAAAAACCCGTAACGGAAGCCGTCTATCATGTAAAAGACGGGGTTGATCTGCGAGACCACCTGCCAAAACGGCGACAAACTGTGGATAGAATAAAACACGCCGGACAAAAAAGTCAGCGGCAAGATGACGAAGTTTTGGATACCCGAGAGATGATCGAATTTATCGGCCCAGAGACCGGCGATGATCCCCATGGCGGCAAAGGCCACCGAGGCGATCAAGGCCCACGCCAGCACCCAGAACGGGTGCGCCACGCCCATATCGGTCGCCCAAATCCCCACAAGTAACACCCCCAAACCCACCAACACCCCGCGCACCACAGCGGCTAACAGATACGCCAAAAAGAACTCCAGATGGCTGATCGGGGCTAAAAGGATAAAGGCGATATTGCCGGTGATCTTGGATTGGATCAACGACGACGAGCCATTGGCAAAGGCGTTCTGCAAGATCGCCATCATCGCCAGACCGGGGATGAGAAAGGCGGTGTAGCCCACGCCCGGATAGACCTGAACATGAGCCGACAAGGCCTGAGCAAAGACCATGAGATAGAGCAACGAGGTCAGGATAGGCGCGGCAACGGTCTGCAACAAGACCTTCCAAAAGCGCAGGACCTCTTTATAAAACAGCGTCCACAGACCGATATAGTTCATGCCGCCGCCATGATTTTCACGAAGGCCGCCTCGAGGCTGGCATGGCCCGCCATCAGATTCGCCGTCGTATCCAAGGCCACGATGCGTCCTTGGCGCAACATCGCCACACGAGAACAGAGCTGTTCCGCCTCTTCTAGATAATGCGTGGTCAACAAAATGGTATGCCCCGCCTCGTTCAACTCGCGGATAAAGGCCCAGAGGGATTTTCGTAACGCCACATCGACCCCGGCGGTCGGCTCATCCAAGATGATGACCGGCGGTTTATGCACCAAGGCCTGCGCCACCAAGACGCGCCGTTTCATCCCGCCCGAGAGTTGCCGCATATTGGTATCGGCCTTGTCCGTCAGGCCGAGTCGCTCGATCAAGGCGTCTATCCAATCATCATTATGGGGCAGACCGAAATAGCCGGACTGAAAACGCAAGGCTTCCCGCACCGTAAAGAAAGGGTCAAAGACCAGCTCTTGCGGCACCACGCCCAGATGCCGTCGCGCCGCTACATAGTCGCGTTGCACATCAAAGCCCATCACCCGCGCCTGACCACTCGTGGCCTTGACCAGACCGGCGAGCACATTGATCAGCGTCGTTTTACCCGCACCATTAGGGCCTAGCAGGGCAAAGAACTCCCCCTTCCCTATCGTCAGATCGACGCCGGCCAAGGCGCGAACCTGCCCCGCCCCATGGCCATAGCGTTTTTGCAATGCGATCAACTCAACAGCAGGTGTCGCCATTAGAACAACTCGAAGACCCCGTAGAGACGGGCGAGATCAATGAGACCCACAGGCCAATGGATCATCTCTACAGACCGCCCTTGCGCCACCGCGCGGCGTTTGATCGTCAATAGCAAACCCAGTGCGGAAGAATCCACCTGCCCCACCGCGGAGAGGTCCACCTGCGTCGCCGCTGCGGTCAAAGTCAGAAAATTAGCCGCCGCCAGATGCCGCGCAACCGTGGCATGGGTGAAATCCCCCTGTAGGCTCAAGACACCGGCATTGATCTGGAGTGTGCTCATCACCAAGACATCACGCCTTTTGATTGCGCTGACGCAGGGTATCGATCAAACCATCCACGCCGCCCTTTTTAATCTCGCTATTAAACGAACCGCGATAGACGGTAATCAGGCTCACGCCATCGACCAAGATGTCGTACACCTTCCAGCCGTCGGCCTGTTTTTCCACCCGGTAATCGACCGGGATGGCCGGTGAACCGGACTTGCTGGCCTCTAGGCTGACGATGACATCGGTATCGCCCGCCGCCGCCCGCAATGGTTTGTATTCAAAGGTATAGCTCGCGATGCTAGAGATCGATGCGGCATAGGTACGCACCAAAAGGTTACGAAACTCACCGATCAAGGCCGTTTGCTGTTCCGCTGACGCCGCCTTCCAGTTCTTACCCATCGCCAAGCGCGCCATCCGTTCAAAATCAAAATGCGGCAAGATCTTGGTCTCGACCAGGCTATGGATCTTCTTTTTGTTGCCGGCGCGGATATCCTTGTCCTGCTTGACGATGGTGATGACCTCTTCGGTCGCCTGCCGCGCCATCACATCGGGGGGCGTTTCCGCCTGTGCGGCCGTGGCCCACACAAAAGCCGCCGTCAACATGATCTTCAAATACTTCATTTTATCTCCCCCTTCAAGGGTGTTGCGGCATCGGTCTTGCCGTCATCATTTTTGTTAAACAAGAACTGCCCTATCAATTGCTCCAAGACCACCGCGCCTTGGGTCAGGTCCAGATGACCGCCCGCCTTCAGCATCGTCTCTTCGCCACCCGCATCGAGGGCGATATATTGTTCGCCTAACAGGCCCGAGGTCATGATGGCGGCCGTGCTATCGGTCGGAAACTTATAGCGGCTATCCAGATCCAACTGCACTACGGCCTCGAACAACTCAGGATCAAAGGTGATCGTCCCAACACGGCCGACCACCACGCCTGCACTCTTGACCGGCGCACGCGGCTTAAGTCCCCCGATGTTGTCAAAATGCGCCTCGACGGCATAGGTCTCGGCGTTATTAAAGTCGCCCAGATTACCCACCTTGAGGGCGAGGAAGATCAGCGCAGCCAAGCCCGCCGCCACAAACAAGCCTACCCACAGGTCTAAAGTCGTTCTTTCCATATTATTTCCTCTTAAAGACCACGGAACATGACGGCGGTCAGGATAAAGTCGAGGGCCAAGATAGCCAAACTCGAGGTCACCACGGTGCGCGTCGTGGCACGCGAAACGCCTTCCGCCGTCGGCGGTGCGTCAAACCCTTCAAACAAGGCAATGGTCGTCACCGCCACGCCAAAGACCACGCTCTTGATCACCCCTTGCAGGATGTCATCGCCAAAATCAACCGCCGCCTGCATCTGCGACCAGAACGAGCCATCGTCCACGCCGATCAAGACCACGCCGACCAGATACCCGCCAAAGATGCCCATCGCCGAGAACATCGCCGCCAACAAGGGCATCGAGATCAGCCCGCCCCAAAAGCGCGGCGCGACCACGCGGGCGATCGGGTCCACCGCCATCATCTGCATCGCCTCGATCTGCTCGGTCGCCCGCATCAGGCCAATCTCGGCGGTAATCGCCGAACCAGCACGGCTGGCAAACAACAAGGCCGCCACCACCGGGCCGAGTTCGCGCACCAAGGACAAGGCGACCAAGACACCCAAGGCCTCTTCCGAGCCATAGGTTTGCAGCGTGTCATAGCCTTGCAGACCCAAGACCATGCCGACAAACATCCCTGAGACGATGATGATGATGAGCGATAACACCCCAGTCGAAAAGACCTCGCGGATGACCAGATGCGGGCGCCGCACACACGCCCCCGAACGCATCAGGATGAGGGCAAAGAAACGCGCCGCCACGCCCATGCGCCAGAGGCTTTCGATGACGCGATGGCCGAGCATGCGGATCGGCGAGATGACGCGTTTAGGCATCGTTTTCTCCTTTAGGCATGCTTTTCTCCTCGTGCCACGCCTAGATCAACGCCTAGATCAACGCCCAGATCCACGGCCGGATAATGGAACGGCACCGGCCCCTCCTCCTCGCCATGCACAAACTGATGCACAAAGGGCAGACCGGAGGCGCGGATCTCGGCCGGCGTTCCCTCCGCCTCGATCACGCCATTCGAGACAAAATAGACATAATCGACAATCTTCAGCGACTCCTGCACATCGTGCGTCACCACCAACGAGGTCATGCCCAAAGCATCGGTCAGGCGGCGGATCATGTTCCCCGTCACCCCTAAAGAGATCGGGTCGAGACCGGCAAACGGCTCGTCATACATGATGAGCATGGGGTCTAGCGCAATAGCCCGCGCCAAGGCCACGCGCCGCGCCATGCCGCCGGACAGCTCAGACGGCAACAGATCAGCCGCCCCACGCAGGCCCACCGCGTGCAGCTTCATCAGCACCAGATCGCGGATGATGGCCTCGGGCAAGTCGGTATGTTCACGCAACTGGAAAGCCACATTGTCAAACACCGTCATGTCGGTGAACAAGGCGCCAAATTGGAACAGCATCCCCATGCGCTTACGCAGGTCAAAAAGCGCCCGCTGCTTCAAGTCCGGCACACTCAGGCCATCCACCCGGATCGACCCCTGCGTCGGCCGCAACGCCCCGCCGATCAAGCGTAACAAGGTCGTCTTGCCGCAGCCCGAACTGCCCATGATGGCGATCACCTGGCCGCGCCCTGCGGTCAGGTTGATGCCCTTCAGGATCGGGCGTGAGCCATAGCCAAAGGACAGGTCGCGAATCTCAACAAGGGGTTCAGACACAGGTCATCCGCGTTTACGCAAAGGTCAAAGGGTTAGCATTGTAACCGATCACACGCCAAGAATCTCAAGCAGCGTTTCGACCTTCTCCATCGTGGCCGGTGCCGTGGGCGGGACGATCACAAAGATCGGCGCGCTCAGCGACGCCGACCCCATGCGCTGCGCCAAGGCCTTTAGATCGGCCTCACTATCCAGACACAGCAAGGCCGATGCCGCACGGGTCATGGTCACCACACGCACACCCAAAAGCGCAGACACAGCAGGCGGAACCCCGTCAGGGGTCGTCTCCAAGACAAAACGAAACGCGGTCGTAGCCTCTGCCGCCAGCGACGCCCATTCTGGCAGCGTGATCGCTTGCCACGCGGCCGCATCCAGCCACACACACCGATACTGCGACTGATAAAAATCGAACCGCCAATCCTCCGGCATATCGGATGGATAAAACGCACCCCGCCATGCCGCATGACGCCAATCGGCATAACCCACATAGACGGAATACGCCACATCCGATTTATTCATAAGCACCTCCTAATGCAGATAAGTTGCAAAATGCATGCACATGTGCCTAAATATGCACCGCATAGCGTTTTAGACCACGCTATGCGTGCTATGAAATAGCATCATTATCCATTGTGTTCAGATCAATACCAAACTTAACTTAACCACCAAGGAAGCCCCATGAAAATCTCCATCTTGATGACCGCCCTGTTGTCCATCGTTGCCTCCAGCGCCTTTGCCGCTGCCCCTGTTGCTGTTGCCGCCCCGCAAACCTCCGAGCAGTGGCTGGCCCGCATGACCAATATGACCACGAACGGCCAAGCCTTCCGTGACCCTAAACTGTTCATGTCCTGGCTCAACGCCACCTCCGAGCCGGGCTTCTACACCACCATGAGCGGCAACATGATGACCCCGGACAATTGGACCAAGATGATGTCCACCGGCATGGACCCGCGTGCCTTGGGTAATGTCATGCAGTTCACCGACCCGGCTGTCGCCACCAAGTGGATGGCCGCGGGTATGGACCCTCAGTTCTACACCGCCGCCATGACCAGCCTGATGGACCCGGCCAAGATGGTGCGTTGGGTCATGATGCCTATGGATCCTAAGGTCATGAACATGGGTATGCAGATGATGAACCCGTCCACCTCCATGAACTGGATGATGGCCCCGATGTCCCCGTCTTCCATGAACATGATGATGGCTCCGATGAACCCCAACATGTACACCGGCTGGATGGGCACTTCCATGAACCCCGCCACCTACGGCACTTGGGGCACCATGCTGAACCCGGCCACCCTGGGCGGCGCGATGGACATGAGCGCCATGACCAACATGATGACCCCGATGATGGCTCCGATGACCGCCATCGTTCCGGCTGCTGCTGCCGTTGTTGCCCCTGCCAAGGCTCCGGCCAAGAAGTAATCCTTCTAGCCTGCAACAAAAAACCGGCCTCGGCCGGTTTTTTGTTGCCTGGACGGCGAGCGAATTATTCACGCCGCCAAGTCGTCCCCTGCGGCCCGTCTTCCAGCACGATCCCCGCTGCTTTAAGCTCCGCACGAATCGCGTCCGAACGGGCGAAATCGCGCGCTTTTTTGGCCTCCGCGCGCGCCACGATCAAGACCTCAATCTGCCCCGTCGACAGCCCATCCGCCGCGCCACCCGCCTGCAAAAAGACCTCGGTATCGCGCTCTAACAGGCCTAACAGCGTGCCCAAGGCGCGTAACTGTCCCGCCAAGACGACATCCCCGCCTCGATTCACCTCGGTCGCCAGATCAAATAACACCGCCACCGCCTCCGGAGTGTTCATATCGTCATCCATCGCCGCCTTAAAACGCGCCGGGAACGGCAACGACCAATCCAGCGCCGGCACCGCCACGGGCATCCCGCGCAAGGCGGTATACAGCCGCGTCAATGCCGCCTTGGCATCGTCCAGATGCGCGTCCGAATAGTTCAACGGACTACGATACTGCGCCCGCAGGATAAAGAAACGCACCACCTCAGCGTCGTATTTATCCAAGATCTCACGGATGGTAAAAAAGTTGCCTAGCGATTTCGACATCTTCTCGTTATCGATGCGCACAAAGCCGTTATGCAGCCAAGTATTAACGAACTGACAGCCGTGCGCCCCCTCGCTCTGCGCGATCTCGTTTTCGTGATGCGGAAACCGCAAGTCCTGCCCGCCGCCGTGGATATCAAAATGCGCGCCCAACAACTCCGAGCCCATCGCCGAACACTCGATATGCCAGCCCGGACGACCCGCGCCCCACGGTGAAGGCCACGCCGGTTCACCGGGTTTCGCGGCCTTCCACAACACAAAATCGAGCGGGTCGCGCTTATGCGGATCGACCTCCACCCGCTCGCCCGCGTTGAGTTCATCCAAGGATTTACCCGATAATCGGCCATAGGTCGGAAAACTACGCACGCCGTAATAGACATCGCCATTGTCCGCCGCGTAGGCATGGCCGCGCTCAATCAGCGTCGTAATCATGGTCAACATCTGGCCGACATACGCGGTCGCCCGTGGCTCGTGATCGGGCGGCAAAACCCCCAAACGCTCGCTATCTTCGTGCATCGCGTCGATAAATCGTTGCGTCAACGCGGTATAGGCCTCACCATTTTCCTGCGCGCGGCGGATGATCTTGTCGTCGATATCGGTGACATTGCGCACATAAGTCACCGCCAAGCCCGAGCTACGCAACCAGCGCGTCAACAGGTCAAACACCACCAAGACACGGGCATGGCCCAGATGACAATAGTCATAGACCGTCATGCCGCAGACATAGAGCCGCACCTGACCGGGGATGATGGGCGTAAACACCTCTTTGCGCCGCGTCAGTGAATTATAAAAACTCAGCATCACGCGCCCTCTTTAGTCAAAACATTCGCCCAGACATCCTTCAGCCCCACCGCGCGATTGAACACCGCACGCTGTCCGGGCTGATGATCCAAGCGGTCGGCGCAAAAATAACCTAAGCGTTCAAACTGATAATGCGTCTCCGGCACGGCCTGTAGCGCCGTGGCCTCCACCCAACCCTGCGCCACCGCTAACGAATGCGGGTTGAGAAACGCCAAGAAATCGCGTTCTTTATCCATGTCCGGACGCGGCACGGTAAAGAGCCGATCATACAAACGAAACTCCGCCGCCACCGCGTGCGCGGCCGACAGCCAGTGGATCACGCCCTTGACCTTACGCCCCACCGGATTCTGCCCCAAGGTCGCCGTGTCTAGGGAACAGCGCAACTCCACCACCTGCCCGGCCGCATCCTTGATGACCGCATCACAGCGCATGACATACGAATAGCGCAAGCGCACCTCGCCGCCCAGCGTCAGGCGTTGCCAACCCGGCGGCGGGATCTCGCTAAAGTCATCCGCCTCTATCCACAGATCAGGGCTGATCGGCACGCAGCGCTCACCAAACTCCGGATGCTGCGGATGAAAGCCCGCCGAACGCGCCGCCGTAACCCCATGCTCAAAGTTCGTCAGCACGACTTTCAAAGGCCGAATCACCGCCATCACACGCGGCGCGCTCGCCTCCATATCCTCCCGCATACAGCCTTCCAGCACACTCATGTCGATCACATTCTCCGAACGCGAGATGCCGATACGCCGTGCAAACTCACGGATCCCGGCGGGCGTATAGCCGCGTCGCCGCATCCCGTGGAGGGTTGGCATACGGGGATCATCCCAGCCCGCGACCACCCCCTGCTGCACCAGTTGCAACAACTTGCGCTTCGAGGTGATGGTGTAGAGCAACTCCAGACGCGAGAACTCGATCTGCTGCGGATGACACGGGATGTCGATGTGATCGAGCACCCAGTCATATAAAGGCCGATGATCCGCAAACTCCAGCGTACACAGCGAATGGGTGATCCCCTCCAGCGCGTCCGAGATGCAATGCGTGTAGTCATACATCGGATAGATACACCACACATCGCCAGTGCGAATATGGTGCGCCCGCTTGATGCGATAGATGACCGGATCGCGCAGGTTGATGTTCGGCGCGGCCATGTCGATCTTGAGCCGCAGGGTGCGCGAACCATCGGCAAACTCACCCGCGCGCATGCGTCGAAACAGGTCGAGGTTGTCCGCCACCGTGCGCTCACGATACGGGCTATTGCGGCCTTTTTCGGTCAGCGTGCCGCGATATTCGCGCATCTCGTCGGCCGAGAGGTCATCGACAAAGGCCAAGTCTTTAGAGATCAACGCCTCGGCATACGCATACAAGGCCGGAAAATAATCCGACGCCCAACGCACCGCGCCCGGCCACGCAAAACCCAGCCAACGCACATCCTCTTGGATCGCCTCGGCGTACTCGGTCTCTTCCTTACTCGGATTCGTATCGTCAAAACGCAGGTTGCAGAGACCCGAAAAATCCTGCGCCAGACCAAAGTTCAGACAGATCGATTTGGCATGGCCGATGTGCAGATAGCCATTCGGCTCGGGTGGAAAACGGGTCTGGAGGGTCGCGTGCTTGCCCGTTTTTAGGTCATCTTCGACGACCGTTCGGATAAAATGCGCAGGCAAATGGGTAGAGACAGGGGCAAAATTTGTGGTTATATCCATATTTATAGAGGCAAGGGCAATGATAAAAGTGAGTGCGCCTGTTAGAATCCGCCCTTCATATAGCCCGTAAGTATTCGTGGCTTAACTCGTAGCTCGTTAACGACCGCCAGTATATCATCCCGCCATGACCAAAACCCTCTCCATACTCCGTGCGACCCTCCTCTGTGGCGGCCTATTCATCTCCGGTCTAGCCCAAGCCGCCGCCTTAGACGATGCCCAAGCCCTCATCGCCAAGAACGACCTGAACGCGGCCCTCACCCGCATCAACCAACACCTCAGCGAACAACCCAAGGACCGCGATGGACGCTTCTTAAAAGGCATACTCCTCACCGAGATGCGCCGCTTCCCCGAGGCGATCGAGGTCTTCACCGCCCTCACCCGCGACGAACCCACGCTACCCGAACCCTACAACAACCTCGCCGTCATCTACGCCTCCCAAGGCCAATTTGACCGCGCCCGCGAGGCCTTAGAACTCGCCATCAAGACCCACCCCAGCTACTCCGTCGCCCACGAAAACCTCGGCGACCTCTACGCCAAGCTCGCCTCCATGGCCTATGACAAGGCCCTGGAACTCGACCGTGCCAACACCGCCACGCAAAGCAAACTGGCCTTGATCCGCGAACTCTTTAGCGCGCCGATCCGCGCCGTGGCCGCTGCCATACCCGCCGCGCCCCTCGCCGCCACCATAACCGCTACGCCCCAGCC
>QYQG01000053.1 GCA_007280375.1 Betaproteobacteria bacterium | reverse complement strand
TTCGTCGGCAGCGTCAGATGGGGATAAGAGACAGGCTATACGCGGGATGACGGTTTGGCGGTGCAATTAGAGGCGGGTGATGGGGTGCGGATCGAGACCTCGGGCGCGTATGTGGGACGCTTTACGCTGGCGCGGGAACGCGTCGCGGGCACTGGCACCAAGGGCATCGAGTTTGTGTTTGAAACGGCGGAGGGGCAGGTGGCGCGGGGTCTGCGTCTGTGGCTGACCAAGGCTAGTGGCGAGCGCATTGAGTTTTCGCACGCCCGTCTCTCGGCCTTGATGACCTGTCTGAATCTGAAGCAGATCGACACCACGATGGACACGATCGAGGCGTGGGATCGCGAACAGGGTGGGCGCGTGGCGATGCAGGCGGAGGTCTTCCCGGCGTTGATGAACCAGCCCATAGGCGTGGTCTTGCGACGCGAAGAGCGCGAGTGGGAAGGTCAGCCGCAGGTGAGCATGGACATGGTCGAGTTTTTTGATCCGGCCGACCGCTGCACGGCGGGTGAGATCATCAGCGGCAACCGTGCCGGCCGCGCCTTGGAGCGGGTGTTGCAAAACCTGCGCGATCGCGTCGCGCCGCCGACGCTGCCGAACGATAACGGCTTCTCGTCGCCCCCACCGGCTCGGCAGGCCACGCCCGCCGCGTCGTATGCGCCGCCGGCCGCCTCTGCGCCCCCACCCTCGGCGGCCTCGTTTGAGGATGGCGATATTCCGTTTTGATGCGGGTTGAGGGGGGGCCGTGAAGACGGCGCTGGGCGTGCTTAATGAGGTCTTTGGCTACCCGGCGTTTCGGGGCCAACAGGCCGAGATCATTGCCGAGGTGGTGGCCGGGCGGGACGCGCTCGCCCTGATGCCGACCGGCGGCGGCAAGTCGCTGTGTTATCAAATCCCGGCCTTGTTGCGTCCCGGTGTGGGCATCGTGGTCTCGCCGTTGATCGCCTTGATGCACGACCAGGTTGCGGCCTTGACCGAGCTGGGCATCCGTTCGGCCTATCTCAATTCGTCGCTCAGTGGCAATGAGGCAGCGCGGGTCGAAAACGGGATGCTGACCGGCGGTTACGACATTATCTATGTCGCCCCAGAACGGCTGATGACGGCGCGCTTTCTGGCCCTGCTCGATCGCCTAGGGCGCGAGGCTAAATTGGCCTTGTTTGCCATCGACGAGGCGCATTGTGTATCGCAATGGGGGCACGATTTCCGTCCCGAATATATCCAGCTCTCGGTGTTGGCCGAACGCTATCCGGAGATCCCCCGCATCGCCCTGACCGCGACGGCGGACAGCGAGACGCGCGCCGAGATCATCGACAAACTCAGCCTGCACGCGGCGCGCCAGTTTGTCGCGAGTTTTGACCGGCCGAATATCCGTTATCGCATCGTCGATAAAGATAACGCGCGCCAGCAATTGTTAGCCTTTATTCGTGCCGGGCATCTGGGCGAGGCGGGTATCGTCTATTGTCTATCGCGCAAAAAGGTCGAGGAGACGGCGGCGTTTTTGAATCAACACGGGGTCAACGCCTTGCCCTATCACGCCGGGATGGACGCTTCGATGCGCCGGCAACATCAAGACCGCTTTCTGCGCGAAGACGGCATCGTGATGACCGCGACCATCGCCTTTGGCATGGGCATCGATAAACCCGATGTGCGTTTCGTCGCTCATCTGGACTTGCCCAAAAGTATTGAGGGCTATTACCAAGAGACCGGCCGCGCCGGGCGTGACGGTGATCCGGCCGAGGCGTGGATGGCCTATGGCTTGGGCGATGTCGTGCAACAGCGGCACATGATCGATGCGGGCGAGGCGGAGCTGACCTATAAACGCCTCGCCCACGCGCGCTTGGACACGCTACTCGCCCTGTGCGAATCGGCCACCTGTCGCCGCCAACGCCTGCTCGCCCATTTTGGCGAGGCGAGCGCGCCGTGTGGTAATTGCGATCTGTGCCTCAACCCGCCGCAGACCTGGGATGGCAGCCTGGCGGCGCAGAAGGCCCTGTCCTGCGTCTTTCGCACCGGACAACGCTTTGGCGCGGGGCAGGTGATCGCCGTGCTGCTCGGCAGTGACAGCGAGCGGGTGAGGCAATGGGGACATCAAAACCTGAGCACCTACGGTATCGGTCGCGAGCTGTCCGAAAAAGAATGGCGCGCGGTATTTAGGCAACTGGTGGCGATGGATTATCTGGAGATCGATCACGGTGGTCATGGTGCCTTAAAGCTGACGGCGGCCGCGCGGCCGGTATTGAAGGGCGAGGTGACGGTGTCTCTGCGCCGTAGCGTAGAGGTAAAACGCGCGGCCAAGGAGGTGCGTCGCGGCGGGGCGACGCAGGGCCTGGATGTCGCTGGCCATGCCCTGTTTGATGCCTTGCGGGTGTGGCGCAGTGAGACGGCCAAGGCGCACGAGGTACCGGCCTATGTCATCTTTCACGACGCCACCTTGGCGGCTATCGCCGCGGCTAGGCCGCAGGATGTCGCCGCGTTAAGTGGTATCCCTGGCATGGGCGCGAAAAAGCTGGAGCATTACGGTGCGGCGGTGTTGGCGGTCTGTCGGGCGTAGACGCGGCAGATTGGTTACAATGCGCGTTCTGCGGTGTGATGCCGCACCTATCTTTTGGGGAAACACATGGCTTCAGTCAATAAAGTAATCTTGATCGGTAACCTCGGTGCGGACCCGGAGGTGCGTTATCTGCCTAGCGGTGACGCGGTGGCTAACCTGCGTCTGGCGACGACCGATAAGTTCAAGGATAAAAGCGGCGCGATGCAAGAGGTGACGGAGTGGCATACGGTGGCCTTCTTCGGCAAGACGGCCGAGATTTGCGCGCAATACCTTAAAAAAGGCAGCGCACTCTATGTCGAAGGTAGTCTGCGTACGCGTAAGTGGCAGGACAAAACCGGTGCCGATCGCTACACGACGGAGATACGCGGCGACCGGATGCAGATGCTCGGTGGCCGCAGTGGCGGTAGTAGCGCACCCTTTGAGGACGGGGGGGCGGACTTTGAAGCCCGTACCCCTTCCGCCCGCCCAGCCGCAGCACCTACCCCGTTTGACGGTGGCCCAGAGGACGATGTTCCGTTCTAACGGTTGTGAGCAAAGGCCTTTCTTGGCTGCACCCTAAGACCTCGGGGGTCGATGCGACGGCGCTCGCCGTGTTGCGCCGTGGCGTGGAACGCGTCGATGCTCGCTTGCTCCATGCCTGTGCGTTTCCCGCGCCCTATTGGCCTGCGTTTGCACATGCGTGGGCCTTCGTGCAAGAGCGTGTCGCGGCACTCCCTCACCCGTTGCTTATTAAGCATGACGCCTTTCTGAGTCAGCCTCTTGTGCGGGCGCTGTTTGCGACCCCGGATGAGATTGCGGACATCTTGTGTCGTAGCCCTGAGGCGCGTGAATATGCCGCGCAGCATGGTGGCGGGTGTCATGCGCTCCATGCCTTGCTGACGGCGCAGTACACGGTGCATGATGACTTTGGTGTGGTGGAGCGGGAGGGCGTTTTGCTACACGACCAGCCGCGCCAGGCATGGAGTTTTGATCACCATGCCTTGTTCTGCCCCATGGATAGCGAGTTAGAGGTGCGCGCCGCGCTGGCGTTGCGTTTCATGGAGGGTTTGTTTACGGTGATTGCAGCGCGTTTTGCGCAGCATCGGCTGGGGTTGGCTGAGGCTGCGGTCTCCGAGGTTGGTGATCTGTGCCGGCGGATTGAAGATTTTGAGGCGGTGTTGTGGACGCCGGGGGACTATTTTTCGATGCAACGGCGTACGGTGTCTTTGGACGCGACAGGTGTCGTATGTGGGACGGCTACGCGTGAGGGCAGGACGCTGGATCTGATCGAATTGCATCAGTTTCAGCAGCCGATTCGCGTGATTACCTTAGTTCAGTGTCAACGCGACGGGAAGCCGCCGTCGTTAAGCCAAGGCTTAGACGAGGCGAGTCGCTGGCTGGGTTAGCGCTGTTCTTGCCGCAAGCAGGGGTGTAGCGGGTTATAATCGGCCTCAATTTTATTTTAGAGGTGCCCTATGCCTATCTATGCCTATAAGTGTTCCGCCTGCGGCCATGCCGCCGATGAGATGCACAAGGTCAGCGATGCCGCGTTGACGGTCTGCCCGCAGTGCGGCGAGACGAGCTATACCAAGCAGGTGACGGCGGCGGGCTTTGCCTTGAAGGGTAGCGGCTGGTATGCGACAGATTTTAAGAATGGGCCTGCCGCGCCTAAAAACGAAACCAAGGCGGAGACCGCCGCGCCGGCCTGCGGTACGGGCGGTTGTTCTGGCTGTGCATCATGATGATGTCGGCCGTGAAGCGTTATTTCATCACCGGTCTGTTGATCTGGGTGCCGCTCGCCATTACGGTGTGGGTGCTCGATGCCTTGATTGGCGCGATGGACAGCTCGCTGTTGTTGTTACCGGAGGCGTGGCACCCTAAAAACTGGCTCGGGCCGGTGCGCGGTGTCGGCGTGGTCTTGACGCTGACGGTTATCCTGTTGACGGGGCTGTTGGCGGCGAACCTGATCGGCCGCAAACTCTTGCAACTGTGGCACAGCATCTTAAAGCGCATCCCGGTGGTCAACTCCATCTACGGCAGCGTCAAGCAGGTCTCCGACACCTTGTTGTCTAGCGATGGCAACGCCTTTAAGAAGGTCTTGTTGGTGCGTTATCCGCATCCCGAGGCGTGGTCGTTGGCCTTTCAGACCCATGTCCCCGGCGAGGTTTCGACGGGTCTGGAGGATGAGCATGTGGCGGTGTTTATCCCGACCACGCCTAGCCCGGTCAACGGTTTTTATTTTTTCGTGCGCCGTGCCGATACGCGTGAGCTGACGATCACGGTTGATGCGGCGTTGAAATACATCATCTCGATGGGGGTGGTTGCACCCCCCGCTCCTGTCATTAAAGGATAGTTTCATGCGTTCTCATTATTGCGGCGCCGTGCGGGCAACCGACATCGGCCAAGAGGTCTCATTGTGTGGCTGGGCGCATCGTCGCCGCGATCATGGCGGGGTGATCTTTATCGACCTGCGCGACCGCGAGGGCACGGTGCAGGTGGTGGTCGATCCGGATACGGCGGCGGCCTTCGCCATCGCCGAGGCGGTGCGTTCGGAGTTTGTGTTGCGTATCGTCGGCTTGGTTCGCGCCCGTCCGGCCGGCTCCGAGAACGCCAACCTGCCGACCGGCATGGTCGAGGTGGTCACGCGCAGCATCGAGGTGCTGAACGAGAGCGAGACGCCGCCCTTCCAGTTGGACGACGAGACGCTGTCCGAGTCCATCCGCCTGACCTATCGCTATCTCGACCTGCGCCGTCCGGTGATGCAGAACAATATGCGCCTGCGCTATCGCGTCTCCAAACTGATGCGCGATTATCTGGACACTAACGGCTTCATCGAGGTGGAGACACCGACGCTGACCCGTTCCACGCCGGAGGGCGCACGCGATTACCTCGTCCCCTCGCGCGTTCACGACGGTATGTTTTACGCCTTGCCGCAGTCGCCGCAGTTGTTCAAGCAGTTGTTGATGGTGGCCGGTTACGACCGTTATTTCCAGATGGCCCGCTGCTTCCGTGACGAAGACCTGCGCGCCGATCGTCAGCCTGAATTCACCCAAGTGGACTTAGAGACTTCGTTCATGGGCGAGGACGCGATCATGGACCTCGTTGAAGGCATGATCCGTTCGGTGTTTAAGGCCGCGCAGGGCGTGGACTTGCCCAACCCCTTCCCGCGTATGCCGTTCGCCGAGGCGATGGGCCGTTATGGTTCGGACAAGCCGGACATGCGCGTCACCTTGGAGATCACCGAGGCGACCGATCTGATGCGTGAGGTGGCGTTTAAGGTCTTCTCAACCCCGGCCAACGATCCAAAAGGGCGCGTCGCGGCCCTGCGCGTCCCCGGCGGTGCGAGCCTGACGCGCGGCGAGATCGATGCCTATACCGAGTTCGTCAAGATCTACGGCGCGAAGGGGCTAGCCTATATCAAGGTCAACGAGGTCAGCCAGCCGAACGAGACCGGTCTGCAATCGCCCATCGTCAAGAACCTGTCCGAGACCGCCTTGCGTGCCGTGTTAGAACGCACCGGGGCGCAAAACGGCGACCTGATTTTCTTTGGCGCGGACAAGGCCACGGTGGTCAATGATGCCTTAGGTGCCTTGCGCGCCAAGGTGGGTCACGAGAAGGGCCATGTCGATGGTCGCGCTTGGGCGCCGCTCTGGGTGGTCGATTTCCCGATGTTCGAATTCAACGAGGGCGAAGGCCGTTGGGATGCGCTGCATCATCCGTTCACCGCGCCCAAAGATGGCCACGAAGACCTGTTGACGAGCAATCCGGGCGCGGCCCTGTCTAAGGCCTATGACATGGTCTTAAATGGTTGGGAGGTGGGCGGTGGTTCGGTGCGTATCCATCGACAAGCGGTGCAGGCCAAGGTCTTTGACGCGCTCAATATCAGCGCCGAGGAACAGCAGGCGAAGTTTGGCTTCTTGCTCGATGCGCTCAAGTTTGGCGCGCCGCCGCATGGCGGTCTGGCCTTCGGCCTCGATCGTTTGCTGGCCTTGATGACCGGCTCTGAGTCGATCCGCGATGTGATCGCCTTCCCCAAGACCCAGCGCGCTAATTGTCAGATGACCGACGCGCCGAATGTGGTGGACGAACGGCAGTTGCGTGAACTGCATATCCGTTTGCGCACGGTGCAAACGCAGAACCCCCCGCTTGCGGCGGAGTGAGCACGCTATACAAAACACCGATTTCGGTCTTGGTGGTGATCCACACCCCTGACCGGCAGGTCTTGTTGATCGAACGCGCCGACCATGCCGGTTGGTGGCAGTCGGTGACCGGCAGTCAAGAGGCGGGTGAATCGTTGTTGCAAACGGTGGCGCGCGAGGTGCACGAAGAGACGGGTTTGCGGGTTGCGGAACATCGTCTTAGCGATTGGGGGTATCACACCGACTATGCGATCTACGCCTGTTATCAACACCGCTACGCGCCGGGCACGACGCATAACCGCGAGCATGTTTTTGGCCTAGAGGTGGCCGCGCCTATGGCGGTTGTGTTGAACCCTGAAGAGCATACGGCGCAACGCTGGTTGCCGTGGAATGATGCCGCGGAGGCGTGTTTCTCGCCCAGCAATGCGGCGGCCATTCAGCGCGTGGGGTGTCATGACGGCGCCTAATCTCTATATTGCCAGTTACAACCTGCACAAGGGTATGTCCTTTTTTGGCGGGCGCATGGTTCTGCACGAGATGCGCGACCGCCTCCACGCCCTGCATCCGGATATCGTCTTTTTGCAGGAGGTGCAAGGGCACCACACGCGGCGTAAGAAACGCTTCGCCAATTGGCCAGAGACGCCGTCGTCCGAGTTCCTTGCGGGGCAGCTGTGGAGCGATTTCGCCTATGGCAAGAACGCGGTGTATGAACGAGGCGATCATGGCAACGCCATCCTGTCGCGCTTTCCTATCCTCGAATGGGAGAACGAGGACATCTCCGACCATGCCTTTGAGCAGCGCGGTCTCTTGCATTGCGTGTTAGATGTGCCGGGCTTGGGTCAGCCCTTACACGCGATCTGCCTGCACCTCGCCTTGACCGAGGGCAGCCGTTTACGGCAACTGGCGCAGATCATTCGCCGTATCCGCACGCAAGTGCCGGACGGCGCGCCGCTGATCATCGCCGGCGATTTCAACGATTGGCGGGGCCGCGCCTGTGCCCATCTGGAGGAGGCCTTAGGTTTGGTTGAGGTGTTTGGTGTGGCGCATGGCCGACCGGCGCGTAGCTTTCCGGCGATCTTGCCCTTGTTTACGCTCGACCGCATCTATGTGCGTGGCTTCAATGTCCGGACAGCGACCGTCCTGCATGGCGAGGCGTGGCGCCGATTGTCCGATCACGCCGTTTTAACGGCGCATCTTGCGCCGCGTTGATCGTGGTTCCGGGTAATCGCGTTCGCTTATTAGAAAATGGCGCGGCGTATTTCCCCGCCTTGCTGGCCGCTATCGACGCGGCCACGCACGAGGTTCATCTCGAAAGTTATCTCTTTGTGGCCGACCGCGTGGGCTATGCCGTGGCCCACGCCTTGTCTAACGCGGCGCGGCGCGGGGTGCAGGTGCGCGTCGTGTTAGATGGTTTTGGTGCGCGTGACCTCGACGCAGATATCCGCCACCACTGGCAGATCGCCGGGGTTGACCTGTTGGTTTATCACCCCCTGCGTTTGGGGTGGCCGCGCCTACGCCGTATGCATCGCAAGATCGTGATCATCGATGCAGAGACCGCCTTTGTCGGCGGCATCAACATCATCGACGATTGCAATGCGCCCGGCCACCCTGACCATCGCTATGATTACGCGGTGCAGATCGCGGGGCCGGTGTTGGCCGACATCCACGCAGCGACGCAGCGGCTGTGGCGTTATCTCTGCTGGCGTCACCTGCGCCACGCGTCCCCGGTGCCGCGGCCGACAACGCCCACGGCACCGGGGACGCAACGCGCGCAATGTGTCTTGCGCGACAATCTACATCACCGTCGCGACATCGAGGACAGTTATCTGGCGGCGATTCGTCACGCGCGGCACGAGATCGTCATCGCCAATGCCTATTTTCTACCGCGTCTGACGATGCGCCGCGCCTTGATCGAGGCGGCGCGGCGGGGCGTGCGCGTCATCTTGCTCTTGCAGGGGCACCCCGATTTTTGGATTATCCACTACGCCAGCCGCGCCTATTACCCTGAGTTTTTGGCGCATGGCATTGAGATCCGTGAATATCACGCCAGCTTTATGCATGCCAAGGTGGCGGTAATCGACAGCGCATGGGCGACGGTCGGCTCCTCTAACCTTGATCCATTCAGCCTCTGGCTCTCGCGTGAGGCCAATGTGGTGGTGCTGGACGCGACCTTCTCCAAGGCGTTGCGTGCCAGTCTGGAGGCGGCCATGACGCGCGGTAGTCATGCCATTGAATTGGCCACATGGCAACGCCTAGGCCGCGTGTCGCGCCTATGGTCGTGGCTGGCCTATGCCGTGGTGCGCGTGTTTTCAGGCGTGGTGCGCCCACACGACGCAGAGCATTAATTACGGCCCCGTGCGGTTTTTCTCGTCTTGCTTGACCTTCTTGGCCTCTTTCTTTTCTTTCATCGTCTTGGCGGGCGCCTTCTTGGTCTCTTTTTTAGAGTCTTGTGCCTTGCTCATGGTTTTTGCTCCAGCGTTAAAGGGAGGTCAAGCATAGCGCATTGTGTCGTTCGTGCGCGACCTGCATCGGCTAAAATAGGCGCGTTTTGTAACGATATTTAAGGAAACACGGCAATGGCAGGTCATTCTAAGTGGGCGAACATCCAACATCGCAAGGGACGGCAGGACGAAAAACGCGGCAAGGTCTTCTCGCGCCTGTCTAAAGAGATCACCGTCGCGGCGCGCATGGGCGGCGGCGACATCGGCTTTAACCCGCGTCTGCGGGTGGCGGTGGACAAGGCCAAAGAGGTCAATATGCCGGCCGACAACATCGACCGTGCGATCAAAAAAGGCACCGGCGAACTCGAAGGCGTGAGCTACGAAGAGGTGCGTTACGAGGGTTACGGCCCTGGCGGCGCGGCGGTGATCGTCGATTGCCTGACCGATAACCGCGTCCGCACGGTGGCCGATGTGCGTCACGCCTTCTCAAAATGTGGTGGTAATTTGGGTACCGATGGCTCGGTCGCCTTTCTGTTTCAACACTGCGGACAGATCGTCTTTGCGCCCGGTGCGGACGAGGATCGCATTATGGAGGTCGCGCTAGAGGCGGGCGCGGACGATGTGCTGACGCACGAGGACGGTGCGATCGAGGTCATCACGGGTCCCTATCAAGGATTTACCGCCGTCAAAGAGGCGTTAACCGCAGCCGGTTTGTCGCCAGAGCTGAGCGAGGTAACGATGAAGGCATTGACTGAAAATGATGTCGCGCCTGAACACGCGCTCAAGTTTCAGAAGATGCTCGATATGCTGGACGAGCTGGACGATGTGCAGGAGGTCTATACCTCCGCCGTGTTGCCGGAATAAGGGTCCGAGTGCGGATACTCGGTATCGACCCCGGTCTACGCATCACCGGCTATGGCGTGATCGAGCAGACGGGGTCGCGTCTGGTGTATCTGGCCAGCGGCATCGTGCGTACCGAGACCGGCGACCTGCCACCGCGTTTGGCCATCCTGTTCAAGGGCGTGTGCGAGATGGTGACGCAGTTCCAGCCCGAGGCGGCGGCGGTGGAAAAGGTCTTCGTCAATGTCAATCCGCAATCGACCCTGTTGCTAGGACAGGCGCGTGGTGCGATCATCGCGGCCTTGACGCACATGGGGTTGCCGGTGTTTGAATACACGGCCTTGCAGGTGAAACAGGCGGTGGTCGGCAACGGCCACGCCGATAAGATACAGGTGCAACATATGGTTAAACGCTTGCTGAGCCTGCCCGCCGAACCGACTGCCGATGCGGCCGATGCCTTGGCCTGTGCGATCTGTCACGCACACGGCGGACAGGGTCTGGGCGCGATTATGACGGCGGGGCGGCGACGCAAAGCGGGGCGGATTTTATGATTAGTCGTCTCACGGGAACCCTGATCGAAAAGTCCCCGCCGCAGATCGTGGTCGATTGTCAGGGTGTGGGCTACGAGGTCGCCGTGCCGATGAGCTCGTTCTACAACCTGCCCGCACTCGGTGAGCGGGTCAGTCTCTACATCCAATTTGTGGTGCGCGAAGACGCGCAATTGTTGTATGGTTTTTTGACCACTAAAGAGCGCGAGGCGTTTCGGTTGTTGACGCGCATCACGGGCGTGGGGCCAAAGATGGCCTTATCCGTGTTGTCCGGGATGAGCGTCGATGAACTGGCGCAGAGCGTGGCCTTGCAAGAGATCGGCCCGCTCACGCGTGTCCCCGGTGTCGGCAAAAAGACGGCTGAGCGCTTGTTGCTCGAACTCAAGGGTAAGCTTGCCGATGCCTTGCCGACGGTGGGCGGTGGCACGCATAGTGCGGGCAGCGTTCAGCATGAGGCCTTGAGCGCGTTGATCGCTCTGGGCTATTCGGACAAAGAGGCCTTGCCGGTGCTGAAGGCCTTGCCTGCGGAGATTAGCGTTGAAGACGCGATACGCCAGGCGCTCAGGGTGTTTGCGAAGAAATGACGATGCTTGAACCCGACCGACTCATCGCCCCCGCGCCGGCGTCTAAGGACGAGGAAGCCTTTGAGCGCGCCTTGCGGCCGCAACGCTTGGCCGAATATGTCGGTCAGGCGCGGGCGCGTGAACAACTCGACATCTTCATCACGGCGGCGCGGCAGCGTGGTGAGGCGCTCGATCACACCTTGTTATTTGGCCCGCCGGGGCTGGGCAAGACGACGCTGGC
>QYQG01000092.1 GCA_007280375.1 Betaproteobacteria bacterium | reverse complement strand
GGGTGGGGTGCGCATCCGACCACGCCGCGATACAGCGCACCTGTTGCCCGCCCCGCCCTTGCCACGCGGGCGGCGCGACACGACACGCCGTAGCGACCAAGGCGCAACGCGGCGCAAAGCGACATCCCACCGGCGCATCGGCCGCGCTGGCCGCCTGTCCCGGGATGGCCGCCAAGCGTTGCCCGCGTACCGCCAGCGAGGGCAAGACCCGTAGCAAGGCCTGCGTATACGGATGCCCGGGTTGCGACAAGACCTGCGCCGCCGGGCCCTGTTCAACGATCTGCCCGGCGTACATCACCGCCACCTGATCGCCTTTCCTGTTGTCATCCCCCGCCGTCATCGCGCGGGCAATCGCAATGTCGTGGGTAATCAGGATCAGCCCCATCCCGCGTGCCGTTTGCAGGCGTTTGATCAAAGCGAGGATCTGCGCCTGCGTGGTGACATCCAAGGCCGTGGTCGGCTCATCGGCGATCAGCCAGTCCGGCTGTCCGGCCAACATCACCGCGATCAAGGCGCGTTGCCGTTGCCCGCCCGAAAGCTGAAACGGATAACGCCCCGCCAACTCGACATCCAGCCCCACGGCGGTCAATAGACCCTCCACCGTTGCATCGCCGAGCAGCCCCTCGCTGATCTGCGCGGCCACGGTCATCACCGGGTTAAGACTGGTCATCGGCTCTTGAAAGATCATCGCCACGCGCGCGCCGCGCACCTGTTGCATCGCCTGTTCGGGCAGGGTAAAGAGGTCGGTGCCATCCAGATGTGCCTGCCCCGCCGCAATCTGCAAACCCTCGGGCAAGATACGCATCAAGGCCAGCGCGGTGAGCGACTTACCGCTCCCCGATTCCCCCAAGATGACGAGGCAACGCCCCTGTTCCGCCCGCAACGAGACCCCATCAACCAAGGCCTGACCGTCAGCCGTGCGTATCTGCAAGGTGTCTAGGCTCAGGCTCATCGTGCCGTCCTCGGGTCAAAGGCATCCTTCACCGCATCGGCGAACAGATTGGCCGCCAAGACCAAGACGAACATAAAACCAAAGGCCGCGGCCAGTTGCCACCAGACGATAGGCTCCCGCGCCAATTCCAGCCGCGCCCCGTTAATCATATTTCCCCACGACGCGGTGGCCGGGTCGACCCCCGCCCCGACATACGACAACACCGCCTCGGCCAGCACCAGACCCGAAAAGTCCAACACCACACTAATCACGATGAGATGCCCCACATTGGGCAAGATATGGCGCCGCACGATGCCCGCATGACCGACGCCAAAGGCCCGCGCCGCGTGCACAAACTCCAACTCGCGTAGTTTTAAGGCCTCAGCGCGCAACAGCCGCGCCAGCCCCGTCCAACTGGTCATCCCCAAGATCGCGCAGAGCGCCAAGAGGCGCACATCGGCGCGCGCCGCCGCGCTGTCAAACCAGTCCGGATGCATCTCGATCTGCACCTGCACCACCAACACAGCGGCGGCGATCAGCAAGACCCCGGGGATGGAATTCAAAGTGGTGTAGAGATATTGGATCGCATCATCGACGCGCCCGCCAAAGTAGCCTGCCGCCAGTCCCAAAGTGACCGCAAACGGCAGCATGATGAGCGTCGTCAGCGTCCCAATCAACAGCCCCGTGCGGATGCTTTTCAAGGACAGATAGAGCACATCCTGCCCCACCTTATCCGTCCCCAACAGATGCCAATGTTTCAGCGGCGGCGCGACGCGCACCACCTCCCCGCTCGCCAAGGTCACGGTCTCCTTGGCATACAGATGCGTCGCCATGGGCGCCGAATAGGTCTTCTCCACCCCGGTGCGCAAGGGGGTCAACACGGCATCCAGCACCGACAAGACCTCGTTACTGTACTGCACCGCCTGCCCCCCTTGCGCGGGCAACGCGGGGCGATAATGCAGGGAATCCAACACCCCCACGGTCAGATACAACGCCAACACCGTCCCCGCCACGCGCCCTAGCGCAGTGCGCGTCACCCGTCGCCAAGTCGCTTGCAAGGGCGGCTGTTGACGGACATGGACCAGATAGGCCACGAGGGCCATCAACAAGATGGCCAACAAGACATCGGAGGCTAACAAGACCGGCTGGACGCTCATTGCAACCTCACCCGAGGATCGACCAGCGTGTAGGATAAATCGGTCAGCACCAAGCCAACGATGTAGAGCAACGAACCTAAGAAGACCATCGCGCGCACGATGCCAAAGTCCTGCGCCTGGATCGCGTCAATGGTGTAACTGCCCAGCCCCGGGACGCCAAAGAAGGACTCGATCACCAGACTCCCCAAAAACAGACGGGGCAAGACCACCACCACGCCGGTCAAGATCGGAATCGCCGCATTCGGTAAGATGTGGTTAAACAACACCCGCGCCTCCGACAGACCCTTAGCGCGTGCGGTGCGGACATAGTCTTGGTGTATCTCCTCCAAAAACAAGGCGCGATAAAACCGTCCCGACTCGCCGATACCCGATACCACACCGACCAGCACCGGCAAGACTAGGAACTTCCACGCCTCCAGCCCCGGCGCGTAGCCCGAGATCGGCGCCCAATGCCACAGTTTACCGAGCACAAACTGACCGCCGATCACATAAAACAAGCCCGAGATCGACATCAACACCACCAGCATCACCACCCCCGCCAACTCCAGTCGCGAGCGACGGAAAAAGACCAGCATGAGCGCAGTCGCCAGATAGACCGCGAGGCCAATAAAAAAGGTCGGCATGGCCACTGCCAAACTCGGCCACATGCGCGTCTGAATCTCGCGCGCGATGCTTCGGCCATCGTCCGCCTGACCAAACTCCAAGGCAAACAGCGACAAGGATTTTTGCGTGAACAAGGTCTGCGTCAGCCGCTCGCCACCCTCGGCCTGCGCGTTATAAAACAGCGGCTTATCATAGCCATGCTGCACCTTCCAGCGCGCAATCGCCTCCGCCGTCACATGCTTCGCCCCCAACTGGATACGCGCCATATCGTCCGGCGTATTAACCATAAAAAACAAGGCAAAGGTGATGAGGTTAACCCCCAACAAGATAGGCACGGCATACAGCAGGCGACGAATAAGATACGCAATCATCTCAACGACCCTCCACTGCCGTCATCCGCAAGCGCCGCCGCCATAGCCGCCACGCGGGATAGACCATGGCGATCAACAGCAGGACACCCACGCCGACCGGCCACAGCAGCGGCCGGTTCCAATGCCGTTGATAGGCCTGTCGCACCACGGGGTCCACGCGCAGATACTTCAAGGTGTTATGCGCCATCGGGTTCGGTTTGGCGTTGGCCAGCCAGCCGTGACGCAGGCCAAACGCCTTCGGCGTATAGGCGAAGACCCACGGCGCGTCCACGCGCACGATCTGCACCATACGGTCGATCACCGCCTGCCGCGCCGGGCCGTTGTCCATGCTCTTCATCTCGGTAAATAGGCGATCAAATTCGGGGTTGCTGTAATTGGCCGCATTCTCGCCGTTCTTACCCTGCTTGCGGTTCGGGCCATAGAGCAAAAAGAGAAAATTCTCCGGATCGGGATAATCGGCATTCCAGCCCCACTCAAAGATCTGCGCGTTGCCCTTGCGCATCTTGTCCTGAAAACGGTTGTAGTCGGTGGAACGCACCACCAACTGGATATCGAGACGGGCAAACTGTTTGCGATACCAATCTAGGCGCGCCTTAGACTCCGGCCCCGAGGCCATGGTGTCAAAATACAGCGTCAAGGGCGCACCAGTGCGTGCATCGCGGCCATGGGGATAACCGGCCTCGGCGAGCAAGCGCCTTGCCTCGGCCAAGGCGCGCCGCCGTCCATCGGGCTGATAGACCACCGCGTTAATCGCGCCCTCCTTAAAGCCAAAGATCCCCGGCGGGATCGGCCCATGCCCCGGCAGGCCACGACCATTCAGGAAGATAGAGATGAACTCGTCCCAATCCAAGGCAATCGACACCGCCTGACGCAACTTGCGCGCCCGTTCTGGATCATGAACGCCGCCCAGCACCGGATCTAACCAATTAAAACCCAGATACCAGATCGAGGTGCGATTCGTGGTCGCCAGTTGGATGTCGCGCGCACGCATCTCCGGACTCAGGTCCGGGCGACCATCGGGGCCGATGCGGATGGCCTGATCAAAGGTGTCCGAGGCGATCCCCGAGGTATCGTAATAGCCTTGCAGAAACTTATTCCAATACGGAATATCCTCTTTCTCTAGGCTATAGACCGCCGCGTCGAGCAAGGGCAGGCGCCGCCCCGCATCGCGCAACAACCCCGCCGCCGCATCGTTCGGCTCGCCCGTCGTAGGGTAATAATCGGCGTGATAATTAGGATTACGACGCAAGATCATCACGCGATTAGGGTCGTTCTCCGCCATATAAAACGCGCCCGTCCCCACCGGCTGACTGTCCAGCGTCAGATTGGCCGCCCGCATCAACGCCGTGCCGTAATAACGATCCGCCTCCTCCGGCATCGGGGCGAAGAACGGCATCGCCAACCAGTACAAAAATTGCGGATATTTACCCTTGATACGGATGCGCCAAGTCAGCGCGTCCACCCGTTCCACCCCGCTTAACGGTTCCTGCACCAAGTCCACCGCCACACCGCGCTTCAACTTCTGCTCAATCGCCACGCCCAGATCATTGAGGCCGATAATGTATTCGCCCATCAAACTCGCAATCGGCGACGACACGCGCGGGTCAGCTAGGCGTTTGATCTGATAGATATAATCGTCCGCTGTCAGGACACGATCGGGGGCCAACGCCGGATGTGGCTGATAACGAATCCCCGCCTTCAGGCGCACGGTATAGACGCTCGTCGTCACGCGCACGGCAGGCGCATCCGCCGGCAAGACGCGCCCTTGGGCATCATAAAACGCCACCTCCGGCATCGCCGAAAGGGTCAGCGGCTCCAAGGTAAACGGGCGTTTTAGATAGTTATATTGCAGCGGCGGTTCATAGATCTGCCCGAGATAGGCCATCTCGTTCTCGCTATAGGCGCGCGCCGGGTCCAGGTGCTTGGGCCGTTCAGAGAAAGCCGAAAACAACACCTTATCGGCCGCCAACCCAGCCAGGTGGGGCGAGTTGATCGGCTCCTGACAGCCCACCAGACAGCCCGTCAATAACAGCGCGAGCACAATAAATAAAAATCTCATAGGGCGAAGTGTAAGAGATGTGAACGAATCACGCCTACATGGTTATAATTCGCCCGCGTTCAGCATTCCAGGAGTTACACCATGGGTTTCCTCTCCGGCAAAAAGATCCTCATCACCGGCCTCATCAGCAGTCGTTCCATCGCCTACGGCGTGGCCCAAGCCTGCCATCGCGAAGGCGCAACGCTCGCCTTTAGTTATCAAGGCGAACGGGCCCGTGATCGCGTCGCCGACTTCGCCAAAGAATTCGACTCCACGCTAGTGTTCAACTGCGATGTCAGCTCCGACGACGAGATCAACGCCCTCTTCGCCGACCTCGGTAAGCACTGGGACGGTCTCGACGGCATCGTGCACTCCATCGCCTTTGTCCCCAAGAGCGCCTTGGCCGGTGACTACCTCGACGGCGTTGATCGCGAAAACTTCCGCGTCGCCCACGACATCTCCAGCTACTCCTTCACCGCCTTGACCAAGGCCGGTCTGCCCATGATGCAAGGCCGCAACGCCGCCGTCTTGGCGATGACCTACCTCGGCGCGGTGCGCTCCGTGCCACACTACAATGTCATGGGTCTGGCCAAGGCCAGTCTCGAATCCTCGGTCTATTATCTGGCCGCCAGCCTCGGCCCCAAGGGCATCCGCGCCAACGCCATCTCCGCTGGCCCGATCAAGACCCTCGCCGCCTCCGGCATCGCCGACTTCAACAAACTCTTGGCTTGGGGCGAAAACAACTCCCCGCTACGGCGCAATGTCACCGTGCTAGAGGTCGGCAATGTCGCCGCCTTCATGCTCTCCGACCTCGCCTCTGGCATCACCGGCGAGATCACCTATGTCGACTCCGGCTTCAGCAGCACCGCCGGCCTGGGGGTTGATTCGGCTTAGGGTTGATTCAGCGTAAGGCTGCAACGCGCCCCACAAAAAAGCCGGATCTCTCCGGTTTTTTTGTGTCTAGGACATCACTCCCACTCGATTGTGCCCGGCGGTTTTCCCGTTACATCGTAGGTGACGCGGTTGATGCCACGGATCTCGTTGACGATGCGGTTGCTGACCTTGCCGAGTAGCGAGTACGGCAGTTCGGCCCACTGCGCCGTCATGAAGTCGCTGGTGACGACGGCGCGCAGGGCGACGACATAGTCATAGGTGCGGCCATCGCCCATCACGCCAACCGATTTAACCGGCAGGAAGACGGCAAAGGCTTGCGAGGTCTTGTCATACCAACTTTTCCCATCTGCGTCACAGGTGGCGCGCAATTCTTCGATGAAGATGTGGTCTGCTTGGCGCAACAAGTCGGCGTATTCGCGCTTGACCTCGCCCAAGATACGCACGCCCAGACCCGGGCCCGGGAAGGGATGACGATAGACCATCTCGTGCGGCAGACCCAAGGCGATGCCGAGTTCACGCACCTCGTCCTTGAACAGCTCGCGTAGCGGTTCGAGCAACTTGAGGTGCATGTCGTCCGGCAGGCCGCCGACATTGTGGTGGCTCTTGATGGCGTGCGCCTTCTTGGTCTTTGCCCCCGCCGACTCGATGACATCGGGGTAGATCGTACCCTGCGCCAACCATTTTGCGCTTTGCAACTTGGCGGATTCGGCTTGAAACACGGCGACAAACTCGCCGCCGATGATCTTGCGTTTTTTCTCCGGATCGGTCACGCCGACGAGTTTGCCCATGAACTGCGCGGCGGCATCGACATGGATGACCTTCACGCCCAGATTGCGCGCAAACATGTCCATCACCATCTGCCCCTCGTTAAGGCGCAAGAGACCCGTATCGACAAACACGCAGGTCAGTTGCGCGCCAATCGCGCGGTGTAACAAGGCCGCGACAACGGAGGAATCGACCCCGCCCGACAGCCCTAAGATGACCTCGTCCGTGCCGACCTGTGCCTTGACCTTAGCGATGGCCTCCTCGACATAATCGGGCATGTTCCAGTCTTGGCCACAGCCGCAGATGTCATGCACAAAACGCGACACGATGGCGCGGCCTTGCAGGGTGTGCGTCACCTCGGGGTGGAACTGCACGGCGTAAAAATGGCGCGTCGCGTCGAACATACCGGCGATCGGCGTGGCCGCGTTCGCGCACATCACCTGAAAGCCCGGCGGCATCTCAACCACCTTATCACCGTGGCTCATCCAGACATCGAGCCAGCCCTTGCCGTCATCATCGGCGCGGTCTTGGATGTCCGCCAAGAGACGCGAATGACCGTGCGCGCGCACCTCGGCATAGCCATATTCGTGTTTGCTGGCGGTCTCCACCCGGCCACCCAGTTGCGCGGCCATGGTCTGCATCCCGTAGCAGATGCCCAACACCGGCACGCCGAGGTCAAACACCGCCTGCGGCGCGCGCGGCGTCTCGTCCTCAGTCACCGAGGCCGGGCCACCCGACAAGACGATGCCGCTGGGGTTGAATTCGCGCACAAACGCATCGCTGACATCGCAGCCATGCAGTTCGCAATAGACATTTGCCTCGCGCACGCGGCGGGCAATCAACTGCGTGTACTGAGAACCGAAATCGAGGATGAGGATTTTTTGGTGCATGGAAAACCTTACAAAAACAGGGCTGTAAAAAAGGAGGGTTTCCCCTCCTTTTTTAACGCTTAAACATGGTAATTCGGCGCTTCCTTGGTGATCTGCACATCGTGGACATGCGACTCGCGCATCCCCGCCGAGCTGATCTCGACGAAGCACGCCTTCTCGTGCATCTCGGCGATGCTGGCGGTGCCCAGATAACCCATCGACGAGCGCAGGCCGCCCATCAACTGATGCAACACGGCGAGCGAACTGCCTTTATATGGCACGCGGCCTTCGATGCCTTCCGGCACCAGTTTCTCGACATTGGCCTCATTGTCTTGGAAATAGCGATCCTTAGAACCCTTGGCCATTGCGGCCAGAGACCCCATGCCGCGATACGATTTGAACGAGCGGCCTTGGAATAACTCGATCTCGCCCGGTGCCTCTTCGGTGCCGGCCAAGAGGCCGCCCAGCATGACGGTGTTCGCGCCCGCAGCGATGGCCTTGGCGATATCACCCGAATAACGAATCCCGCCGTCCGCGATCAACGGCACGCCCGTACCTTTGAGTGCCTCGGCGACATTGGCGACGGCTGAGATCTGCGGCACGCCCACACCGGCAACGATGCGCGTGGTGCAGATCGAACCGGGACCGATGCCAACCTTGACCGCATCCGCACCGTGATCGACCAAGGCGCGTGCGGCATCCGCCGTAGCAATATTGCCGCCGATGACCTCAATCTTGGGGAAGTTTTTCTTGACCCATTGCACGCGCGACAACACGCCCTGCGAGTGGCCGTGCGCGGTATCAACGACAATCACATCGACGCCCGCCTCGGCCAAGGCCGTGACGCGCGCTTCGGTATCGCCGCCCACACCGACCGCCGCGCCGACGCGCAGACGACCATAGGCATCCTTGCTGGCGTTGGGATACTCGGACGATTTCAGGATGTCCTTCACAGTGATCAGACCGTTCAGTTCAAAGGCCGCATTGACGACCAAGACACGCTCCAGACGATGTTGACGCAACAGGGCGATCACCTCGTCGCGCGGCGCACCTTCGCGCACGGTAATCAGGCGCTCACGCGGGGTCATGATATTGGCCACCGGCTGATCGAGATTGGCTTCAAAGCGCAGGTCGCGGTTGGTGACGATGCCGACCACGCGACCCAGCTCGTCGATCACCGGCAGGCCAGAGATCTTGTGTTGTTGGGTTAGATTCAACACATCGCGCACCGTCATCTGCGGCGTGATGGTGATCGGATCCTTGACCACACCGGCCTCGTAACGCTTAACGCGTGCCACCTCGGCGGCCTGTTGGTGCGGGGTGAAATTTTTATGCACGATACCAATACCGCCCTCTTGCGCCAAGGCAATCGCCATGCGTGCCTCGGTCACGGTATCCATCGCGGCCGACAAGACCGGCATGTGGATGCGGATATTGCGGGTAAGCTGGCTGGTCAGGCTGACATCGCGAGGCAGGATATCCGAATGGGCGGGGACGAGCAGGACATCGTCAAAGGTCAGGGCTTTTTGTATGACTCGCATGATAAGGGCCTCGCGCAAAGCGAGCATTATACCGATTTACAACCTTATTTAATACGCTCTCGCGTAGATCTTACACCCTCTCTGACCACCGGCCACCCGCGCAATTACGCCACCCAAAACACCTCGCATGGGTACACACAACCGTACGGCGATGGTTTTTATCTACCAAACCATACAAAAACAACTAAAAATAATGCGAAAACGATTGACTCCATGACGGGTCCACCTTAAGTTTCGCCCATCGCGCAATATACCTATCCACCACCCCATCAAAGAGGAATGCACAGATGTCTATGAAGATTACCGCAATTGCCCTGCTTGGCCTCGTTTCGCTCACTGCCTGTAGCGGCATGAAAACCACCACCGCCGCGGCACCTGCTGCACCCGTCGCGCCAGCCAAACCAGCCTTAAACGACGAGGCCAAAACCGCCTTAGCGCAGGCCATCGCCGACATCAAAAAAGCCAAGACCGAACGCGCCCTATGGACCTCGGCTGAAGCCGCCATGAAGGCCGCACAACAAGCGGCTGACGCAGGCGACAGCGCCGTCGTCATCAAAAATGCCAAGGTCATTGCCAATCAAACGGCCTTGGGCCTGGCACAGAAGGCCTACCCATCAACCGAGCAGTAATAGCCGAGCAGTAATAGCATTTCCGCGCTAAGCGCCAATCTAAGCGCTCCAAGCAAAAAGCCGCCGAGTTTACGCTCGGCGGCTTTTTGTGGTTTTGATGCCGCGTGTAGCGGCTTGGCCGGGGTTAATCCCTGAAGTTTTGGTATTGCAACGGAAAGTCGGTCACCTCTTTACGCACCAGGGCGATGGTGTCTTGCAAGAGGTCGCGTTTGGCACCGGTGACGCGCACGCTGTCGCCTTGGATGCTGGCTTGCACCTTGAGCTTAGAATCCTTGATGACGCGGATGACCTTTTTCGACAGTTCTTGCTCGATGCCGGAGCGCACCTTGATCTCTTGTTTGACCTTATTGCCGGAGACCTTATCGATCTTGCCGCGCTCTAGGCAACGCACATCGACCTGGCGTTTGGCGAGCTTGGCGATCAAGACCTCAAACACCTGATCGATCTGAAAATCGGTGTCGCCATGCAGGGTCAAGACCTTATCGGCCTGCTCGATGCGGGCATCGGACCCCTTGAAATCATAACGCTGGCCGATCTCTTTGCTGGCCTGATCGACGGCGTTCTTGACCTCGGCGGTGTCTACTTCGGAGACGATATCAAAGGACGGCATGGTTCATCCAAAATGACAAACATAGTGATACGGCTCGTCCACCGCCTCGATGAGGAAGGTAGCACCCGAGGCGACGGAGAACGATTCGCCCGCGCCAAACTCGGCAAACGCCGCCGCGCCGGGCAGCTTGACGCTGGCGCGACCGGCGACGCATTCCATGATCTCTGGCGTACCGGTGTTAAAGGTCAGTTGCGCGCCGGGCAAGATGACCCCAACCGATTTGCGTGTGCCATCGGCCAGCACCACGGTGTGCGAGACGCACTTGCCGTCAAAATAGACATTGGCCTTTTGGACCACTGAGACATCGTTAAATTGAGACATTACGCTTTCCTTTTTGCAAAACGGTTACGGATTATGATGTTCTTGCCGAGGGGGTTGGTGGAGCGCGGGCTTCCAGCCCGCCAGCGGGCAAGATGCCCGCGCTCCTTGCATAGCCATGTTAACCTTTTTTAGCCCGCAGATTAGCCGCGATGCGCAGGCGCAAGGCGTTAAGTTTGATAAAACCCGCCGCGTCTTTTTGGTCATACGCGCCGGCATCGTCTTCAAAGGTGGCGATGGTCGAGTCGAACAACGAATCGGTCTGCGAATCACGCGCGACAACGATGACATTGCCCTTGTACAGCTTCAGCCGCACCTGACCGTTGACGGTCTGCTGCGTGTGGTCGATGAGGGTTTGCAGGGCGATGCGCTCCGGTGCCCACCAAAAACCGTTGTAGATCAGGCTGGCGTAGCGCGGCATCAGGTCGTCTTTGAGGTGCGCGACCTCGCGGTCCAGGGTGATGGACTCGATGGCGCGGTGACCTTTGAGTAAGATCGTGCCGCCCGGGGTTTCGTAACAGCCACGCGATTTCATGCCGACGAAACGGTTTTCGACCAGATCGAGACGGCCGATGCCATGCTTGCCGCCCACGGCGTTGAGCGTCGCCAAGACCTCGTGCGCCTTCATGGCGACGCCGTTGATGGCGACGACATCGCCGCGCACATAGTCGAGGTTGATATATTCCGCCGCGTCGGGCGCGTTCTCGGGCGAGACCGTCCAGCGCCACATCGATTCCTCGGCCTCGGCGCTGGGATCTTCGAGGTGGCGGCCTTCGTAGGAGATATGCAGCAGGTTGGCGTCCATCGAATAGGGCGAGCCGCCGGCCTTGTGTTTCATCTCGACCGGGATGCCGTGTTGTTCGGCATAGGCGAGGAGTTTTTCGCGGCTTAACAGATCCCACTCGCGCCACGGGGCGATGACCTTGATGCCGGGTTTTAGCGCGTACGCGCCCAATTCAAAACGCACCTGGTCGTTGCCCTTGCCGGTCGCGCCGTGGCTGATCGCGTCGGCGCCGGTGGCGTTGACGATATCGATCAGGCGTTTGGCGATCAAGGGGCGGGCGATCGAGGTGCCGAGCAGGTATTCGCCCTCGTACACGGTATTGGCGTGGAACATCGGGAAGACAAAATCGCGCACGAACTCTTCGCGTAGATCATCAATAAAGATGTTTTCGGGCTTGATGCCAAACTTTAAGGCCTTGGCGCGCGCGGGTTCTAATTCTTCACCTTGACCGAGGTCGGCGGTAAAGGTCACGATCTCGCAGTGATAGGTGTCTTGCAACCATTTTAGGATCACCGAGGTGTCCAGCCCGCCCGAATAGGCGAGGACGACTTTCTTTACATCACTCATGTACAAACCCCAATAACAAAAATTCCATCAACGCCTTTTGCGCGTGCAAGCGATTAGCCGCCTCTTCCCAAACCACCGATTGCGGCCCGTCGATGACCGCCGCCTCGACCTCTTCGCCGCGATGCGCGGGCAGGCAGTGCATAAACAGCGCATCTTTAGCCGCCACCGCCATCATCTCGCTATCGACACACCAGTCGGCAAAGGCTTCCATACGCACCGCGTTTTCGGCCTCGAACCCCATCGAGGTCCACACATCGGTGGTCACCAAGTCCGCATCGCGGCACGCATCCATCGGGTCGGCAAAGGACTCAAAATGATCGGTGCCAAATAGACCGGCGCGTTCCGGCTCCACCTCGTAGCCCGGCGGGGTCGAGACATGGACATTAAAATCCAAGACCTCAGCCGCCTGTAGCCAGGTATTACACATATTGTTCGAGTCGCCGATCCACGCCACGGTCTTGCCGGCAATCGGACCGCGCTGCTCGATATAGGTGTAGATGTCGGCCAAGATCTGACAGGGGTGATATTCATTGGTCAGGCCGTTGATCACCGGTACGCGCGAGTGTTTGGCAAAGCGTTCGATGATGTCCTGCTCAAAGGTACGGATCATCACCAGATCGACCATGCGCGAGATCACCTCGGCCGCATCCTCGACCGGCTCGCCGCGTCCCAGTTGCGTATCGCGCGTGTTGAGATAGATCGCCGCGCCGCCGAGTTGCTGCATCCCGGCCTCAAACGACAGCCGGGTGCGGGTCGAACTCTTTTCAAAGATCATCGCTAGGCTACGATCATTGAGCGGGTGGTAGGGTTCGTAGCGTTTGAAGCGGTCTTTGATGACGCGGGTGCGCGCAAACAGATACTCCAGCTCGTCGCGCGACAGGTCTTTGAATTGCAAAAAGTGACGCAGTTCCATACGAATACCCTTAGGCCACAAACGCCCGAATCAGGCGCAGCAATTTTTCGACGATGAGATCGGCCTCGGCATCGGTCAACACCAAGGGCGGCAACAGACGCACCACACTGTCGGCCGTGACATTGATGAGGAGCTGCTCCTGATCACGCGCTTGGGCGACCAGATCAGCGCACGGGCGATCGAGTTCGATACCGATCATCAGCCCCATGCCGCGCACCTCACGCAGGCCGGCAACCCCCGCCAAACCCTGTTTGATGCCGCTACGAATCCGTTCGCCCAAGACCGTCGCCCGCGCCAGCAGACCGTCCGCCTGCATCACCTCCAGCGTGGTCAACGCGGCACGACAGGCAAGCGGATTGCCGCCAAAGGTCGAGCCGTGTTTGCCCGCCGTAAAGGTCGTCGCCGCCACGCCACGCGCCACACACGCACCGACCGGCACGCCCGAGCCCAGACCCTTAGCTAGCGTCATCACATCCGGTTGAATATCGCTATGTTGGAAGGCAAACCAGTGCCCCGTGCGACCAATCCCCGTCTGCACCTCGTCCAACATCAACAACCAGCCGTGCGCATCACAGATACGGCGCAGTTCTTTAAGATAATTCGCCTTCGGCACATGCACGCCGCCCTCGCCCTGTAGCGGTTCCACCAGCACCGCCACCACCGATTTATTGTGCGCGGCCACCTGCTCTACCGCAGCAACATCGTCATACGGCACGCGCAAAAAGCCTTGCACCAGAGGTTCAAACCCCGCCTGCACCTTGCGGTTTCCCGTCGCAGTCAAGGTCGCCAAGGTACGCCCGTGGAAGGATTTCTCCATCACGATGATGGCCGGATTCTCGACCCCCTTGCCATGCCCATAGAGACGCGCCAACTTGATCGCCGCCTCGTTGGCCTCCGCCCCCGAGTTACAAAAGAAGGCGCGATCCATGCCCGCGACGGCGCACAGCGCATCCGCCGCCGCCGATTGCTCGCGCACCTCATAGAGGTTAGAGGTGTGGATCAAGCGCCCCGCCTGCGCACACAAGGCCCGGGTCAAGACCGGATGGGCATGACCCAAGCCATTAACCGCAATCCCCGCCAAGGCATCGAGATACCGTTGCCCGTCCTCGGCCACCAACCACGCGCCCTCGCCGTGGGTAAACGCGATCGACTGCCGCGCGTAAGTCTGCATGAGATGATCTGACATAGTGCCTCTAACCCAAAATCTAAGATGTCACCGCCAGCGAAAGCCGGAGGAAAAAGCCAAACTATACCCTGAGCCTAGGATTAGATAAACCTTTGCCGCACCTTTACCGCACAAAACCCCATTCATTGCGTCGCAAGAGGGCTTGGGCGGATTACCCATGCCCGCGCGCCCATCGTCATGCACGCCACAAGGCTGGATCATCCCATTCTGAGCCCGCCGCTACACAGGCCCCGCATGCCAATAACGCCGCCGTTCCTGCCGCCAGCCCCGAACGACGCGCCCGTCCGGGAGTAGATCGACGCGGATCGCCCCATCCAGATCGGTACGCCAGACGCGACTCCCCGCCGCACGATAGCGGTCTAAAACCTCGCCACGCGGATGACCAAAACGATTGCCATGCCCCACCGCGATCACGGCCTCCTCAGGGCGTACCGCCGCCACAAATCGCTCGGACGAGGCCCCCGCACTGCCATGGTGAGGCACCAGAGACAGCGTACTCTGCAACTGTTCACGCTGCGTCTCCAGCAATTGCAATTCCCCTAGGCGCTCAATATCGGCCACCAACAACACACTGCCCCACGCGGACTCCACCTTGACCACGCAACTGCGGTCGTTGTCTGAGAAATACGGGTTGTCTGCCCAATGCGCGGGCGGATGCAAGACCTCAAAACGCACGCCATCCCACTGCCAGCGCTGTCCCGCAAAACAACGCACCTGCCCTGCCCCCGGCTGACCATACAAGGACCAACGCGGAGCCATCGCCTGCTCAATGCTAGCGGCGCCGCCACTATGATCAGAATCGGAATGCGAGACGATCAGCCCATCTAATTGCCGCACCCCCATAGACCACAGATACGGCGCGACGATACGCTGACCGGCATCACTGCCGTCGAAGGCGGGGCCCGTATCAAAGAGCAGCGTATGCCGCGCGGTGGACACCACCACCGCCAGGCCTTGTCCGACATCCAGCGTCTCGACCCGCAACGCGCCCGCCACCGGCCTATCCTCAGGCGGAAACAGCAAGGGCAGCAATAACAGCCCAGCCACCGCGCGGCGGGGGACGGCCACCGGCAAGAGGAGATAGATCAAGCCCACGGCCGCCAAGCCCATCGCCCAGCCATCCGCCTCACCCACATGCCAGACGGGTTGCGGCACGGTCGCCAACCGATCCAAGCCCCACATCACCGCCGCGATCAGCGCATGGGTCAGCGTGGCCAACCACGCCCACGGCAACAACGCGACCCCCATCGCCAGCGGCACCACCAAGAGGCTGATCACCGGGATCGCAAAGGCATTCGCCAACGGCGAGACCAGCGAAAATTCATGAAACAACAACAAGAGCACCGGCAACAGCGCCAAACTCGCGACCCATTGTGTCTGCGCCCACGCACGCCACCAACGCGGCGGCCGCAAGCGACCTGAACCGCTATAAAATAAGGCCGCCACCGCCAGAAACGACAACCAAAACCCCGGCGCAAGCGCGGCCCACGGGTCGATAAGCACAACCACCGCCAAGGCCGCCGCCAACACCCGAGACGGGGTATGCGCCCAGCCCATCCAGACCCCGACCACCATCACGGCGATCATATACAAGGTGCGTTGCGCAGGGATACCAAACCCCGACACCGCGGTGTAGATAATGGCCAGCAACAAGCCGGACAAGGCCGCCGCCCGTGCCGCTGGCAGACGCAGGGTCAGCCACGCCACCCGCCGCCAGAGGGCATAGATCAGCAGATAGGCCAGCCCCGACAACAAGGTGATGTGCAGGCCCGAGATGCTCATCAGGTGCGTCACCCCGGTGATGCGAAACAGCCGCCACTGCGCATCCGGGATCGCCGCTTGGTCGCCCACCGCCAAGGCGATGACCACCCCCGCATAGGGCAACGCCCCCGCTGTATCGACCAATCGCGCCTGCATCCCATCGCGCAGGCGTTGGCGGGCGGCATCTATCGTGGCCCGCAGACTAACGCCACACGCCTGCGTGACCTGCACTGGGCCTGCCGCACTCGCAAAGCCACGGATACCATGCTCAAACAACCAACCCTCCGCATCGACCACGCCGGGGTTCTGACTGGCGTGCGGAGGCCGGGCACGCACGGGCAGGCGCAGACACTCACCCGCACGCGGCGGCGTGGCCAGCCATTTATGCGCGACGCTCACCCGCAGACGCGTCGGCAAGGGCGCACCCTCCGTCTGTGGCACCCGCAGGATAAATCGCCAACCATGTCGCGTCTGTTGCGGCAGCCCCTCCACCACGCCCGTTGCCACGAGGACCTGACCTACCCACGCGGGGTCCACGCGGTCGGCCAGACGCAGATCGGCCCGCCACGCCGCGTAATAAAAACCCACCGCCAAGGCCAACACCCCTAGGCCCAGCCAGCGCAAAAAACGACCACGACGCAAGCCATAGTGCACCAGCAAGATCAACAACGGGGCCAGCCACAGCACGGACAACGCAGGCAAACGCGTCTGGGTCTGCAACAGCGCCGCACCGAGGGCAAAAAAGGCGATCAAGCCACGCATCTGATCCTCTGGGTTCAGACTACAATGCAGGCAATTTACAACACCCATCGCCATGCCACGCAAATATTTTCGTAAGTACCTCCCCGATCATGCCAGCATCCGTGAGCACAAATATCTACGCTGGGCGGGGTCGTGGTTGCACCACCCCAACCTCTGGCACTTAAATCGCCACTCGGTCGCAGGCGGCGTTGCGGCAGGGATCATCGGCGGGCTTATCCCCTTACCCATACAGATCGCCGTAGCCGCCCTGCTCGCCCTCCTCTTTCGCGTCAATCTACCGGTTGCCATGGCCACCACCCTGCTCTCCAACCCATTGACCTGGCCCTTCATCATCGTGGCCGCCATCGCCATCGGCGAGTTCATCATCGGCAACGGCCAATCGCACGCCACCACGATAGACTGGACCATCAATGACTGGACGACCTTCCTACCCGACCTATGGGCGCAACTATCTGGCCTAGGGACCGCCTTTATCGTCGGTGAGGCCCTCCTCGCCGCCCTCCTCGCCGTACTCGGTTATGCGACGGTACGGCTCGCTTGGCGCGTCTATCTTTTAGTCTACCTACGCCGCCGTGCACAGCGCCGACGCTAACGCACCCCCATCGTCATTCCCGCCCCCGATAACCCCATTCGAGGGCGGGCTGCGGCGGGAACTATGTAATTTAGATGGGGGTCCGCACGACAAGGAACGCGGGCTTCCAGCCCGCCAGCGGGCAAGATGCCCGCGCTCCCACGGCGCTTTTTATATCGCCAAGCGACCGTATGCACGCAAGTCGGTCGTTTACCGGCTCCTCCCCCTTCAAGGAGGGGGTAGCCTGTTGTCGCTGCGACAGCCTATGGCTACCCACTACAAACCACATAGAGCCGTCTTACATTAATTCAATACCGTTCCGACGGCACGCTCACCGGGTGGCCGTTGGTCAAGGCGGTAAAAAACACCTCAAGATCGGTGTACGAACGGCTCCCCATCTTCAGCGGATTGATCCCCAACACGAGGCTGCATTGCGCAAAGCGCAGTTGCAACGAGGTGATCCCCGTACGATCGCGATAGACCGGGTAATGATCCGCATCAGCATAGGGCGAGGTAATCGCGGTCGCACGCATAAACGCCCCCACCTTATTGACATGACACGAGGCACAGGCCAGATTTAAACGCCCCATCTTGGTAAAGAACAACTGCTTACCCCGTTCATACGATTTTTTCATCTCCCCGCCCGAGACATCGATGGCAATCGGCATCCCATTGCTATAACTGGCGATAAACATTGAGACCGCGCTATTGTCATGACTGCCCATCTGCAACTCCTGCCGTTCCAAGCGCGCACAATGTTCAATCACCTCCTCCAGACCCGCGACGCGATTCAGATCGGTGCGATAGCGTGGAAAGACCGTGCGCAGACCACGCAGACGATCGAAATCTTTGCGTATCCCCAGCCCCGAGCCGGTCAGGCAATTCTTGAAGGTACCCGAGGTATTTAACTCCCGAAATAATTTTGTGCCACGATCCAAGGCCAAATGCCCCGCATGCATATCGGTGTTAAACGGGCCATCCAAGAACACCCAGTTCAATTTCCAATTATTTTCTGGGTCACCGATCAGCCGCGCATCCAATTTTGCAGGGTTCTTCCAATACCGATAGGTCCCCGACAAGGCCGAATCCCCCGAGGCCCGTGGCACGATCAAACCCTCGTCGGCCACCCGCTCACGGTAGACAGGCTCCGCAGCGACCGCGCCAGCGGACAAGACCAAGGCTAAAATCCATTGTATCCACATAGTCGTCTCCCCTTATTCGCAGGTCTGCAAACAAGCCACGATATCGCGGATGTCTTGGTCACTCAATATCCCCATCGTCCCAAAGGGCGGCATGACGGCCTGCGGCAGATTCACCCGTACATCAAAGATCTGCTGATACAACTCCGCCGCTGTGCGTTGTTGCATCTTATAGCGATGGAGCGAAGGCCCAACATTCCCCGGCCACTGTTCACCCGGCACCTCATGACAGGTCACACAGGCCGCAGCACGGGCATCCATGACCAACGAGCGACCGCGCTTGGCATCGCCATTCAGAGGTGGCGTATAGACCGCCTTCTGCGGTTTAGGGGTAGGGCGCAGATCCAGATGGCTGGGGGTCACAAACGCGGTCAGATCGATATCGTGAGGCACCCACTCCAATTTACCGCTATCCACGACCACCTTAGGGATCAAGGTACGCATCGGGAAACGCGTGTCCACCATGGCATCGGCGGGCCAGTCAGCGGCCCAATTTGTCGTGGTGCACAACACCAACAGTGCGGCAAATGACCTACGCCGCGCCCGTCCATTCAGGACTAAAAAGATGACCATTCTCGCACTCCTCGTTTTTATACACCACACATACCATCGTCACTATAGTGGGTATTCACGCGGCGATCAACCGCCCATCCTGCAAGGTTAGCACTCGCTGCATCCGCGCCGCCAAGCGCTGATCATGCGTCACCACCAGCAAGGCGACGCCGTGTTGCTCGCTTAAGCCCACCAACAGGTCTTGGATCTGCCCCGCCGTATGGCGATCGAGGTTGCCGGTCGGCTCATCCATCAAGACACAGGCTGGACGGGTGACGATGGCGCGGGCGATAGCGATGGCGGCGCGTTGCCGAAGTGACCATGATCGGCCAGCGCAACCAAATATTTAAATTATTTCAGCGTCATGGCATGCGTTCTATTTTGTCAATGGATTAATTCTAGATTATTCATGAGACAAATCGTCATGCATGGTCTTAAATACAGTCACTCCGCTGTGGAGCCGATTATCAATTGGAGAGCGTCATGTCTGAAAGTAAATGTCCGTTTGTTCATAAAGCTGGAAGTGGCATGTCGAACCGCGACTGGTGGCCAAACCAGCTGCACCTTGAAATTCTGCACCAGCATTCCCCCGAAGCCAGCCCGATGGGCGACGACTTCGATTACGCAAAAGAATTCAAAACCCTCGACCTCGCCGCCGTGAAGCAAGACCTCACCGCCGTGATGACCGACTCGCAGGACTGGTGGCCAGCCGATTACGGCCACTACGGCCCCTTCTTCATTCGCATGGCGTGGCACAGCGCGGGCACGTATCGCACCGGCGACGGTCGTGGCGGCGCGGGGCACGGCAACCAGCGTTTTGCGCCGCTCAACAGCTGGCCGGACAATGTCAACCTCGGCAAGGCGCGCAGGCTGCTGTGGCCGGTCAAACAAAAATACGGTCGCAAAATATCCTGGGCCGACCTCATCATCCTGGCGGGCAACGTCGCGATGGAATCGATGGGCTTCAAGACCTTTGGTTTCGCTGGCGGGCGCGAAGACATCTGGGCGCCGGAAATCGACATCTACTGGGGCAACGAGACCCAATGGCTGGAAAACAAGGCGCGCTTAAGTGGCGACCGCAATCTGGAAAACCCGCTTGCCGCCGTGCAGATGGGGCTGATTTACGTCAACCCGGAAGGCCCGGACGGCCAGCCCGATACACTCGCATCCGGTCGCGACGTGCGCGAGACCTTCGCACGCATGGCGATGAACGACGAAGAAACCGTGGCGCTGACCTGCGGCGGCCACACCTTTGGCAAATGCCACGGCGCGGGCGATGCGGCACAGGTGGGCGCTGCCCCCGAAGCGGCTGGCCTGGCCGAGCAGGGCATGGGCTGGAAGAACGCCTATAAAACGGGGGTAGGCGGCGACCAGATCGGCAGCGGTCTGGAAGGTTCGTGGACGCCGACGCCGACGAAGTGGGACATGAGCTACCTCGACATGCTGTTCGGCAACGAATGGGTGATGTCGAAAAGCCCAGCGGGCGCGCACCAGTGGACACCCAACCAGGCGACCGACAGCAACACCGCACCGCACTCGCACGATGCGTCGAAAAAAGTGCCGATCATCATGACCGATGCCGACATGGCAATGCGCATGGATCCGGCCTACGAAAAAATCGCGCGCCGCTTCCACCAGAACCCGGCAGAATTCGCCGACGCTTTCGCCCGCGCCTGGTTCAAGCTGACGCACCGCGATATGGGGCCGAAATCGCGCTATCTCGGCGCCGAAGTGCCGCAGGAAGACCTACTGTGGCAAGACCCCATCCCCGCTGTCGATCATGCCTTGATCGGTGACACGGATGTTGCTGCGCTCAAGGCCAAGATCGTCGCGTCCGGGTTGTCGGTATCCGAGCTGGTTTCGACCGCCTGGGCATCGGCCTCCACCTTCCGTGGCTCCGACAAACGCGGCGGCGCCAACGGCGCGCGCATTCGTCTCGCGCCGCAAAAGGACTGGGCAGCCAACCAGCCCGCGCAACTGGCCAAAGTGCTGGCCAAACTCGAAGGCATTCAGCGTGAGTTCAACAGCGGCGGCAAAAAAGTATCGCTGGCCGATCTGATCGTGCTGGCGGGTGCAGCCGGGGTTGAGCAGGCAGCCAAGGCTGGCGGCCACGCCGTGACGGTTCCGTTCACGCCGGGCCGGATGGACGCCGCGCAGGCGCAGACCGACCTCGAATCATTCGCTGTGCTGGAACCGATTGCCGATGGCTTCAGCAATTACCAGAAGGCCAAATACACGGTCTCAGTCGAAGAACTGCTGCTCGACCGTGCGCAGTTGCTGACGCTGTCCGCACCCGAAATGACGGTGCTGGTGGGCGGGATGCGCGCCATGAACGCCAACGTCGGCGCTTCGCAGCACGGGGTCTTCACCCAGCGCCCGGGCGCACTCACGAATGACTTCTTCGTCAACCTGCTCGACATGGGAACGGAATGGAAACCCGTGTCAAAGGATGAAGACCTATTCGAAGGCAGCGACCGCAAGACCGGCGCAAAGAAATGGACGGGCACCCGTGTCGATCTGGTCTTCGGCTCGAATTCCCAACTGCGTGCGCTGGCTGAAGCCTATGCAACATCGGACGCCCAGGCACGCTTCGTCAAAGACTTCGTGGCGGCATGGACTAAGGTGATGAATCTGGATCGCTTTGATCTCGGCTAATCGCAAGGTTTTGTTTCGGCAGGCGCTTGAGGATCATTTCAAAGCCTGTTGAATAACTAGATCGTCAGGCGATAAGGGGGATTCACGCGGCGATCAACCGCCCATCCTGCAAGGTTAGCACCCGCTGCATCCGCGCCGCCAAGCGCTGATCGTGCGTCACCACCAGCAAGGCGACGCCGTGTTGCTCGCTTAAGCCCACCAACAGGTCTTGAATCTGCCCCGCCGTATGGCGATCGAGGTTACCGGTCGGCTCATCCATCAAGACACAGGCTGGACGGGTGACGATGGCGCGGGCGATAGCGGCGCGTTGCCGTTCGCCGCCAGATAACTCCCCTGGACGATGACCCAGACGATGCGCCAGCCCCACCTCGGTGAGCGCAGCGGTCGCCGCCGCCGCCGCCTCGGCACGCGGCAGACGACGCACGATCAGCGGCAT
>QYQG01000067.1 GCA_007280375.1 Betaproteobacteria bacterium | reverse complement strand
AGCGTGACCTCCACGCCCTCTTTCATGGTTTCAAGGGTGGCGGTCTCCAGCGCGGCCAAGGCTGCTTCGAGGCTGTCCTTCACCGCCAGCAGATCGCCGGCAAAGCGTTCAGCAGCAAACTTGCGCGCCTTGTCGGCCTCTTCTGCACCCCGACGACGGACATTGTCCACCTCAGCCTTGGCGCGTAACCACGCGTCGTGGTGCTCTTCAGCGCGTAGCTCGGATTGGCGCAGCAGTTCCGCTAAGCTAGGCAGGGTTTCGATCTCTGGATGCACCGTTGCGGCGGCATCCAGACTCGGGTCTTCCGAAGTTCCAGCGGGGATGTGTTCTTGATCAGACATAGGTTTCTCCATAAACCTGCCCCAAATGGTGCGCTTAGGCCGCGTTTCAAGAGGGGGATATTAAAAATGAGGGGCTCCGTTAAACGACCAACACAGCGACCGACACAGCGGCCGACACGGTAACAATCTGATCTAGGCACACGCGCTGACGCACCTCGGCACAGACAAACTCCAGCCACTCGGCCGCCGCGCGGGTGTAGATATCAACGGGAAGCACCTCCTCACAGCGGCGCACACCGTCTTCCAACCATTCCAGCGATAGACGGCGCCGTTGCATAATGGCCAACTCTAGCCGCGTATGCAGTTCGCAACTCACCGGCTGATAGGTCGTCATCAGTGCAGGCGCGGTGTGGTCCACGGTTTGAGGCTAGTGCCAATCGCCACGCCTAATTGGCGTGTGAGACGGTCGGCGAGGTCTTCTGGTTGCGTGTAGTCGACAATCTCTTCGGCCTTGACGACCTCGCGGGCGACAAACTCAAGCGAGCCCAGACCATCCGCCAGACCGAGTTTTATGCTGCTGGCGCCATGCCAAATGAGGCCGGAGAAGACCCCGGGCTGTGCTTTGAGGCGTTTACCGCGCCCTTCGCGCACCGCGTCTATGAATTGCGTGTGGGCCTCGGCGAGCAATTGGCGGGCGTGTTGCTCTTCCGTGGCGTCGCGCGGCGAAAAGGGGTCGAGAAAGCCCTTGCTCTCACCCGCCGTCAACAGTCGTCGCTCGACGCCGACCTTTTTCATCACCTCGGTGAAGCCAAAGCCGTCCATCAAGACGCCAATCGAGCCGACCAAGGAGGCCTTGTCGACGAAGATCTTGTCGGTCGCGGCGGCGATGTAATAGCCGCCCGAGGCGCAGATCTCATCGACCACGGTGTACACGGGGATGTTCGGATGTAGCGCACGCTGACGCCGGATCTCGTCGTAGATCTGCCCTGCGGCGACGGGCGAACCCCCGGGACTGTTGATGCGCAGGACCACGCCCTTGACCTGATGACCGTTGAAGGCCTCGTTAAGCGAGTAGATGACGGCATCCGCGACCACGCCCTCCTGACCACCAATCTCACCGTGGATCTCGATCAGGGCGGTGTGTGCGCCGTCCATACCACCCGGGTGTTGGTCGTCTCCCCACCAGCCTAGGAGGGTCAGCAGCAACACCGTAAAAAAGGCAAAACGCCACCAAAACCGCCCTCGCCGCTGACGCCGCAATTCGCCTAAGTAGGCATCCGCCAGTCGCTCTATCGTCTTGTCTTCCATCGTTTATCCGTTCATTTCTAGCCAATCGGCCAAGGCGGTCATTGTATCGACGATGGCCAGCGGCTGGCACGCGGCCAGTAATGCGACATCATGCGCCCCATAACTGACCCCGACGCTGGCCACGCCGGCGTTCAACGCCATCTGTAGGTCGTGGCTGGTGTCGCCTATCATCAAGGTCGTCTCGGGGCGACCACCCAGCTCGGCGATGATCTCCTCGATCATCGCCGGGTGCGGTTTAGAGAAGGTCTGATCAGCCGTACGCGACGCGCTGAACAAGGGCTCTAGCGCCGTATGTTGCATCGCCCGATCGAGTCCACGCCGGCTCTTGCCCGTCGCCACCGCCAAGGTGTGACCGCGCCCATGCAGACGGCGCAACAGCGCGTCGGCCCCGGCAAACAAGGGGATCGCGTCATCGCGGCCCAGATAATGATCGCGATAATGATCCGCCAGTTGTGGGTGATCGGCCTCCGGCAACTGGGGGAAAAGATGCAACAAAGCCTCGCCCAAACCGAGGCCGATGATATAACTTGCCTCATCGTCACTCGGTACGGACAGGTCCATCGCCCGCGCAGCATGTTGCAGACTGGCCACGATATGGCCGGCCGAATCCATCAGCGTGCCGTCCCAATCAAAGATTAACAGTTCGTATTTCACGGCGTATCCGGTTGAAGTTTTTTCAAGAAGGCGGCGAGCTCGTCAGGCAAGGGGGCAGTAAAGGCGAGGTCTTGGCGCGTCAACGGGTGCTTTAATGTCAGCCGCGCCGCGTGCAAGAACATGCGGCGTAGCCCCTGTATTTTCAAGTGGGTGTTTGCACTGGCCTCCGCATATTTTGTGTCCCCGGCAATGGCGTGACCCAAGGCCGCAAGATGGACGCGGATCTGATGTGTGCGGCCCGTCTTGAGTTCTGCTTCCAGAAGGCTAAACCCGGCGTAGCGTTGCTGCAGGCGAAAGATCGTATGTGCCCGCATCGCCTCGGGGTGATCGTCTTTGACTACCTCGACGCGTCGTTCTCCCTCGGCCGTTAAAAATTTGTGTAACGACAGGCGCACATGACGCACGGCATCGCGCCACCGCCCTGCGCCCAAGGCCAGGTAGGTCTTTTGCACCTCGCCGGCCTGCATCATACGGTGCAACTCGACCAAGGCCGAACGCCGACTGGCCAACATCAACAGGCCCGAGGTCTCGCGGTCGAGTCTATGCACCAGCTCCAGATAACGCAACTCGGGCAGCTCTTGGCGCAGTTGCTCGATCACCCCTAGGCTGATACCGCTGCCGCCATGAACCGCCCAACCGGCGGGTTTGTTGAGCACCAACATCGCCTCATCCCGATAAAGGATGTGCGGTAACAGGCTGCTGCCCACCGGCACCGTCACCGCAGTGGGCACTTCGGCCAAGCGCACCGGCGGGATGCGGATCTCGTCTTCGAGTTGCACCCGATAGTCTGGCCCTTTGCGACCCTTGTTCACGCGCACCTCACCATCGCGTATCATCCGATAGACGCGACTCTTAGGCACCCCTTTCAGGTTGCGAAACAAATAGTTATCCAATCGCTGCCCATCTTCCTCGGGGCCGATACGAACAAATTGCACGGTTTCTTTGCGTTCTGCCATCTTTACCTATATACTCAGGCGAGTTTTTGGCGTTTGCGAAGTCCATTAAAGGATCCATGTAAACACCTAAAAACACGCCGGTTAATCCCGCTCACCGGCTGGATCGTCGCCTTCCGCCCAAACTGGGTGATGCAGGCGCGTCGTAAAAGTAGCGATGTTAGCGTATTAGCAGTGTGTTCTGCACCCGAATACTGCAAACATAGTTGAGAGAGCTTGAGAACGCGTCGCGTGAACCCTGTTAGGTTTCGCTCCCCGGCACGGCCCGACTCATTCCTATGTAAGCAACAAGGATAACCCTACCCAATGACCGCGAGTAAACTGAGAGCTACGGCTTTCCTGACCACCGTCTAGTCCCCGATCATAATCGTCCACGCCTTTATCGGCGCGACGCGATGGATCGTGTAAGGTTTTCCCCGGGCGTTCGATCCTGCCTTAGGGGTATTTATGAAAAGAATGTTATTTAACGCGACGCAGGCGGAAGAACTCCGCGTCGCCATTGTCGATGGCCAACAACTGGTTGACCTCGACATAGAATCCGCCAACAAAGAGCAACGCAAAGGCAACATCTACAAGGCCGTCATCACCCGTGTCGAGCACAGCCTTGAGGCCTGTTTCGTCGATTACGGTGCCGAGCGACACGGCTTCCTCCCCTTCAAAGAGATCGCCCGTAGCGCCCTACCCGGAAACGCCACTGGCCCGATCAAAGACCAACTCAAAGAAGGTCTAGAACTCCTCGTTCAAGTCGAAAAAGACGAGCGCGGCAACAAGGGCGCGGCCCTCACCAACTACATCAGCCTCGCCGGTCGTTACCTCGTCCTGATGCCTAACAACCCACGCGGCGGCGGCGTGTCGCGCCGCATCGAGGGCGAAGACCGCAACGAACTACGCGACCTCTTGGCGCAACTCGAAGTCCCCGCCGGGGCCAGCCTCATCGCTCGCACCGCCGGCATCGGTCGCTCCATCGAAGAACTGCGTTGGGACTTGAACTACCTACTGCAACTCTGGTCGGCCATCGACGGTGCCTCGCAAGGGCAAAAAGGCGCCTTCCTGATCTATCAAGAATCCAGCCTCGTCATCCGCGCCATCCGTGATTATTTCACCGCTGATATCGGCGAATTGCTCATCGACATGCCGGCCATCCACGAGCAGGTACGCCAGTTCATGGCCCATGTCATGCCCAATTTGGTCAGCAAGGTCAAGCTCTACAGCGACAGCGTGCCGCTCTTCTCGCGTTTTCAGATCGAGCACCAGATCGAGACCGCCTATTCACGGCATGTCCCGTTGCCGTCGGGCGGTGCGCTGGTCATCGACCACACCGAGGCCTTGGTCTCGATCGATGTCAACTCCGCGCAAGCGACCAAAGGCACGGACATCGAGCACACCGCGCTCAACACCAACCTTGAGGCCGCCGACGAGGCCGCCCGCCAATTGCGCCTGCGCGACTTGGGCGGCTTGGTGGTGATCGACTTCATCGACATGGAAAGCGCGAAGAACCAACGCGCCGTCGAAGATCGTCTACGCGACGCCCTGCACGCCGACCGCGCCCGTATCCAAACCGGCAAGATCTCCCGCTTCGGCCTCTTAGAACTTTCGCGGCAACGCCTGCAACCCTCGCTCGGCGAGACCAGTCATGTCACCTGCCCGCGCTGCCTAGGCACCGGCCATGTGCGTAGCACCGAGTCCTTCGCCCTGCATCTGCTCCGCATGCTGCAAGAAGAATCGCTCAAAGAAAACACCGGCGCGTTGCACCTGCAAGCCCCAGTCGATGTCTGTACCTTCTTGCTCAACGAGAAGCGCACCGACATCCTCAACATCGAGGCGCGCGCCCGTATCGAGTTGATGCTGATCCCCAATCTGCATTTCGAGACCCCGCGCTACACCCTGACCCGCCTGCGCCACGAGCAACTCAACCAAGAAGGCGTCCTTCCGCCCAGCTATCAGATGATCGACGCACCGCAGGAAGAAAGCACCGAGGCTGACATCCTAGAGGCACGCAAGGTCGAGCGTGTACAACCGCTGGTCCAGGGCATCACGCCGTCGCAGCCCGCCCCCATGCCCGTTGCGCCCGTGGCTGCACCTGTCATCGCCATGCCCGCCAAACCCGGTCTCTTTAGCCGTGTCATGGGCTGGTTACGCGGCCTCGACACGCCCCCCGAGACCGTTGCGGCCTCCACCACAACACCCAACGCGCGTAGCGAAGGTCGTCGTGAGCGTGGTGACCGCCCCAACCGTTCAGAGCGCGGTGGTCGTGGTCGCGAGCGCAACGAGGGCCGCGGTGAGCGTGAAAACCGTAGCGATCGTAACGAACGCGGCAATCGCCAAGAGCGGACCGAGCGCAGCCCCGCTGAACCACGCGAGGCACGCACCAATGAACGCACTAACGAACGCACTGAGCGACCGCGTAACGAGCGCCGTCGCGAGCGTCCCAGTGCGCCCAGCACCCTGCCGAATGAAGCGATAAACGAGGCCACGCTCGAGGAGAACCTAACCCCAGCAACGGCCATCGACGCTGGACTAGAGACCGCCATTGAAAACACCCCAGGCGACACCCGCGAGCCGCGTGATCGTCGCGGTCGTCGGGGTGGCCGAGGTGGGCGTGGGCGTGGGGGCCGTGAAGGCAACCGTGAACCGCGCGCCATCATCGAATACGCCGGCAATGCAGCCCCCGTCGTCATTGAGATTAGCGCCAATTTCAGCGCAACCCCCGAGACGATGCCGCCTGCCGCCGTGATCGAATATGCACATGCGGAACATGCGGCTCAAGTCGCAACGCCGGTCGAGTCCAGCACCCCCGCCCCGACCACCATACCTGAAAAGGATACAGCGGTTACGATGGCGGCTGACGATGCCCGTGGCAACGCACGCGCACCGCGCCATCGCCGTGCGCGCCCCGCCGAGGCCGAGATGGTCATGGTGGAAACCAGTGCGGCCACGACCGACGCCGTCACCATCGAGACCGTCGATGCCGCGCCGGCACGCAACCCGCGCCGTCGCACCCGTCGCCCCCCGGATACGGCTAGCGAACTCGTGATGGTCGAAACCCACAACGAGTAATTAGCACCCAGCAAAGAGGCCGCCTATCAAGGCGGCCTCTTTGCTTCGCGCCCCTCTCAAGCCACGCGATTAGCGTGCCAAGCCCAAGGCCTCGCGCACATCGCGCATAGTCTCGCGGGCAAGGTCGCGAGCCTGCTCACAGCCGTCGGCGATAATGTTGCGGACATTGTCCGGGTCTTCGCTAAAGGCACGGGCGCGTTCTTGAATCGGCGCCAACTCGGCCAGCACCGCGTCGATGACCGGCTGTTTGCAATCCAGACAACCGATGCCCGCGCTGGTGCAACCCTCCCGCACCCAGTCCTTCAACGACGCATTGGAATAGATTTGGTGTAAGGCCCAGACCGGGCATTTTTCCGGCGTACCGGGGTCAGTGCGCCGCATCCGCGCGGGGTCTGTGGGCATGGTGCGAATCTTTTTAGTCACCTGATCCGGCGGCTCGCGCAGGGCGATGGTGTTGTGATACGACTTCGACATCTTCTGCCCGTCCAAGCCCGGCATCTTAGACGCGGCAGTCAACAAGGCCTGCGGCTCGGAGAGGATCATGCGACCGCCGCCTTCAAGATAACCGTACAGGCGCTCCTTGTCGCCCATCGCGAGGTTTTGCGTCGCAGCCAACAGGGCGCGGGCGGATTCCAAGGCCGCGTCGTCGCCCTGTTCTTGATAGCGGGTACGCAGATCCACATAGAGCCGCTCGCGCTTGCCGCCGAGCTTCTTCATCGCCGCCTTGGCCTTTTCTTCATAGCCCGTTTCGCGGCCATAGAGGTGGTTAAAACGCCTAGCAATCTCGCGCGAAAACTCGATGTGCGGCACTTGATCCTCGCCCACCGGCACGCGGTTGGCGCGATAGATCAGGATATCGGCCGCCTGCAACAAGGGGTAGCCCAAAAAGCCGTAGGTAGATAAGTCTTTTTCAGACAAGCGCTCTTGCTGATCTTTATAGGTCGGCATCCGTTCCAGCCAACCCAACGGCGTCATCATCGACAGCAACAGATGCAACTCGGCGTGCTCGATGACCTGCGACTGGATGAACAGCGTAGCGCGACTCGGGTCCACGCCCGCGGCCAGCCAGTCGATCACCATCTCCCATGTGCTCGCCTCGATGCTGCCCACATTATCGTAGTGCGTGGTTAATGCGTGCCAATCGGCGACGAAGAATAGGCACTCATATTCGTGCTGGAGCTGGATCCAGTTTTTCAGCACGCCATGATAATGGCCGAGGTGCAGGCCGCCCGTAGGGCGCATACCAGAGAGAACGCGATCTGTGTACATAGTCTGTCAGAGCAAGATAGAAAGAAGGTTCATCACCCCGGCGATACCGGGGTTGAGGATGAGGCTCAAGACCCCGGTCAGCATCAAGCCGATGAGGATGAAAAAGCCATAGGGTTCGATGCGCGCCAGCGGCATCGCCAGCGCATCCGGCAACAGGCCGACGGCGATGCGACCCCCGTCCAGCGGCGGCAAGGGCAGCAGGTTCAAGACCATGAGCACGGCGTTGATCAAGATGCCGCCCTCGGCCATCATCCGCAGCGGCAGGTTGTACGCGCCAAGATCGACACTGATGGCAAACTTTAAGATCAAGACCCAGAACACCGCCATGAGCAGATTGGCGCCCGGCCCGGCGGCGGCGACCCAGACCATATCCTGCCGTGGGTTGCGTAGACGACGAAAATCCACCGGCACGGGCTTCGCCCAACCAAACAAGATACCGCCCAAGAACAAGGCCAAGGCGGGGACTAGCAAGGTACCGATCGGGTCGATATGTTTTAGCGGGTTCAAGGTAATGCGCCCCTGTTGCTGGGCTGTCGTGTCGCCAAACTTTAAGGCTGCATAGCCATGCGCCGCCTCGTGCACGGTAATAGCGAAGATCACCGGCAGGGCGTAGATCGCAATCTTTTGTATCAGCGTGATGTCCATTATGCCAAGCCCACGCGTGTTGGATCACCATTGCCACGCCGCACCAACTCGGGTACGCCGCTGGTCAGATCGACCACGGTCGAAGGTTCGCCGCCGCAATAGCCCGCATCGATGACCAGATCAAGGCGCGCACCCACGCTATCGACGATCTCCTCTGGATCAAGCAAGGGCGTATCGAAACCGGGCAAGATCAGCGACATCGACAAAATAGGTTCGCCTAACTCGGCCAACAAGGCGTTGACGACGGCGTGATCGGGGACGCGGATGCCGATGCTACTGCGTTTAGGGTGCTGCAAGCGGCGCGGCACCTCGCGCGTCGCCTCGAGGATAAAGGTATAACACCCCGGTGTAGCGGCCCTGAGGATGCGATATTGGCCATTATCGACCCGTGCATAGGTAGCGATCTCGGACAGGTCGCGGCAGACCAAGGTGAAGTGGTGTTTGTCATCGACCCCACGCAAGGCGCGGATGCGATCCATGCCGTCTTTGTTGCCGATCATGCAGCCCAAGGCATAACAGGAATCGGTCGGATAGGCCATCACCCCGCCGCCGCGCAGGATGCGGGTCGCCTCCTTCATCAAGCGCAGTTGCGGGGTTTCGGGGTGGACAAAGAAGCGTTGCGACATGCTTAAACCCAGTCCTGCCAGATCGGCACACAGCGCGGCGGCAAGGCCTGCAAACGACCGAAGTCGCGCCCGCCCTCGCCGGGGGCATGAAAATCCGAACCCGTCGAGGCCTTGAGCCCAAAGGCAGCGGCATAGTCGGCAAACACCGGCACATGGCCCGTCGTGTGGCTGCCGCACACCACCTCAATCGCCGTGCCACCCAATGCGCGGAACTCGCCTAAGAGTTCGTTCATGCGAACGCGCCCCATATCGTAACGGCCGGGATGGGCGATGACCGCCTCACCACCCGCGCCGACAATCCAGCCCACCGCCTCGCTCAGCGAGGCCCATTCGTGTTTGACATAGCCCGGTTTGCCGGGGACTAGGAAGCGTTTAAACACCGACGGCATACTACCGACACGACCGCTGTTGACGAGGAAACGGGCAAAGTGGGTGCGGCCTATCATCTCCAGGTTGGTCGCATAAACCGCCGCACCCTCAAAAGCCGCGCCAATACCGACCGCCGCCAGCGAATCAGCCATCTTGCGGGCGCGCTCCACCCGACCGCTACGCACCGTCGCCAGGCCCGCCAGCAAGGGCGCGTTATCCGTATCCACATTCAAGCCCACGATATGCACCGTGCGCCCCAACCATGAAACCGAGATCTCCACCCCGTTGACCAAGCGAATCCCCGCCACCTGCGCGGCCGCCTGCGCCTCAGCCACGCCCTGCACCGTATCGTGATCGGTCAAGGCGAGCGCAGAGACCCCACGCGCGGCGGCACGGGCGACTAATTCATGCGGCGCAAGGACGCCGTCAGAGGCGGTAGAATGACTGTGGAGATCGAAAGACACGCGAGGCAAAACGAATCCGATACGATTCGCACTTGTTAAACAGTCGTCAATCATAGCAAAATGCGCCCCTCTACGCCGCATTACACCCTCATCTTTCTAGTGACCCATGAAAAAATTCCTCTTCGACCTCTTCCCCATCATCCTGTTCTTTGTCGCCTATCAAATCGCCCAAGGTCACCCACAGGCCGCGCAAGACAGCTTGCTATGGCTGGGCATCGTGCTTGATCCGGCGCAGAAACCCGGCGTATTCATCGCCACCTTGGTCGCCATCGTTGCCACCTTCGCCCAGATCGGCTGGCTAAAGCTACGCGGCAAAAAGATCGATGCCATGCTCTGGGTGTCCTTAGTGCTCATCGTCGTCTTCGGTAGCGCGACCCTCATCTTCCACAACGAGACCTTCATCAAATGGAAGCCGACCGTGTTGTATTGGGTCTTTGCCTTGGCACTCGCCTTGGCGCCGCGCCTTTCTGGGCGCAACCTGATCCAGTTGATGATGCAAGGCCAGTTGCAGCTCCCCGCCCCCGTGTGGACGCGCCTCAACCTCATGTGGGCCACCTTCTTCGCCTTCATGGGCGTGGCTAACGCCTGGGTTGCGAATAGTTTTGATACCGACACCTGGGTCACCTTCAAGATGTTCGGCACCTTGGGGTTGATGCTGGTCTTCGTCTTGGCGCAAGGGGTTTATCTCTCGCGCCATATGAAAGATCCAGCCTAAAGAAAGACCCCGCAGCCCCTTAAATCCGCTACAGTACGCCCCATGAACTACGCCATTATCGGTCACGATGTTGCAGACAGCCTTGCCCATAGACTCGCGGCTAGACCTGCCCACCTCGCCCGCCTCGAGACCTTGCAACGCGAAGGCCGTCTATTGCTCGCCGGCCCCTTTCCGGCCATCGACAGCATCGACCCCGGCCCCGCCGGTTTCACCGGTAGCCTCATCGTCGCCGAATTTTCTGATCTCGCTGCCGCCCAAGCCTGGGCCGAGGCCGATCCCTATCTCGCCGCCGGCATCTATGCCAGCGTCAGCGTTCAACCCTTTAAAAAAGTCCTGCCATGAGCCATACCGATAGCGATACCGTCACTGAAATGCGCCGCCGCCTAGCGACCCTCACCCCTGTTAGCCTAGAGATCATCGACGGTAGCGCGGCCCATGCCGGTCACGCCGGCGCGCGCTCGGGTGGCGGCCACTTCACCATGACTATCGTCTCGGCCGCCTTTGACGGTCTAGGCACCGTGGCACGCCATCGTGCCGTCTATGCCGCGCTGGGTGACCTGATGCAACAGGCCATCCACGCCCTCACCATCACCGCCCTTAGCCCCACGGAGTCTGCCGCATGAAAACCCTCATCCTAGTGACCGCCCTCGTAATGACAGGCACGGCCTATGCCGCCACACCGACTGTTGTGGCCGCCGCCACGCCTACGGCTGCAACCCCTATCGTAGCAACCCCTATCGCCCACCCCGTTGCCGTCGTCAACGGCGTGGCCATCCCAGCCACCCACGCCGCCCTCATCATGAGCGAGCAGGCACAACGCGGCAAACAACCCCCGCTTGCCGCCGTGCGCGACAAACTCATCGTCCTAGAAGTCCTCGCACAAGAGGCGCGTAAGCGCAAGATCGATCAAGACCCCGCCTTCCGTGCACGCGCGGAAGTCCTGTTACGCAACCTGCTCGCCGATGCCGTATTAGATGCCGAACTCACCGCCCACCCTGTCAAGGAGGCTGCGGTCAAGGCCGCCTACGACAGCCTCAAAGGCCAGCCGGGTAAAAACGAATACCATGCCACACACATCTTGGTTGCCGACGAAGCCCTCGCAAAATCCCTCCTCGCCGACCTAAAAAAGAAGAAACCCTTCGCCGCCCTCGCCAAGAAACACTCCAAGGACAGCGGCTCGGCCCAGCGCGGCGGCGATCTAGGCTGGATGGGCGCAGACGACCTCGTGCCCGAATTCGCCAAGGCCATGCAAACCCTGAAGCCCGGCCAACTGCTAGAGACCCCGGTCAAGACCCAATTCGGCTGGCACATCATCCGTCTCGAAGGCGTGCGCACCTTCAAGTTCCCCGAGTTCTCGGCCGTCCAAGAAAGCCTACACGAGCAGATGGCGCAACAACAAGTCAAACGCATCGTCGATCAGCTCCGCGCGGCGGCCAAGGTAGACTAAGCACATTCCGGGCGCATCATGCTATGATCGCGCCCGTTGCACCCCTTACCGAAAAAGCATCATGAATGAACGCGTAAACCTACAAGACCAATTCCTCAACGACCTACGCAAAGAACACGCCACCGTGTCGATGTTCCTCGTCAACGGCATCAAATTAGTGGGTCGCATCGAATCCTTCGATCAATACATGGTCTTGTTGCGCGGCCACGATGCCGCCTTGCAAGCCGTGTTCAAACATGCCATCTCCACCGTATCACCCTCCCGTCCGGGCGGCGAATACCCGAGCGGGCCTAGTGGTGGTGGCGCCGGAGGCAATGAACGCCGTTCACCCTACGGCCGCACGGGCGAACGTCCGGAGCGTAGCGACCGCTACAGCACCTCCCCCGCGCGTCACGAAGGGGCAGCAGAAGACACCCCCAGCCCCGCCGCAACTGAACGCCGCGCACCGGTGATTCGCTACAAATAAATTAAGGCCTAGTTAAACTAGGCCTTAATTTATTTGGCTCTATGCGATTCATAGTGGGTAACGATAGGACACGGCGCTCCAACGGCTTGCTTTGCGTAGGTATTCTATACGGAGCGCGGGCGTCTCGCCCGCATGCAGGCGGGACGCCTGCGCTCCTTTCTCAACCGAAACCTGGCGGGCTGAAGCCCGCCAACTCCCCCCTATCGTTACCCACTGTAAACCACATAGAGCCATTTATTTAGGTCTCCAAACACCACAAACCTGCGCCATAGTCGACCTTCGACCATGACGCGGGTACGGCATTAAAGCAGCTTCGGCGTCGTCCCCGGTTCCTCGTCGTCTTGCTCGGCGACGCGTTGCAGACTGGTCAACTTCTCACCCGCGCCGAGCGCGATCAGCGTCACGCCTTGCGTCGAACGGCCCAAGGAACGGATCTCGCTGACCCGGGTGCGGATGAGCACCCCGCCGTCGGTGATCATCATGATCTCGTCTTCCGGCTCGACCAGCGTCGCGGCGACCACCTTGCCGTTGCGGGCGGTGGTGGCGATCGCGATCACGCCCTGCCCGCCGCGCCCGTGTTGGCTGTAATCGCCGACCGGTGTGCGCTTGCCGTAGCCGTTTTCGGTCGCGGTCAACACTGATTGTTTTTCGTCGGTGGCGATCAACAAGGCGATGACGCTGGCCTTTTTGCCCAGCTTGATGCCGCGCACGCCGCGCGAGACGCGGCCCATGGAACGCACCTCACCCTCAGAGAAACGATTCGCCTTGCCTTCGTCCGAGAACAGCATCACAAATTGTTTGCCGTCGGTCAATGCGACGCCGACGAGGTGATCGCCTTCGTCGAGATTGACCGCGATGATGCCGGCCGTCCGTGGTCGCGAGAACTCAGAGAGCGGTGTTTTCTTGACCGTGCCCATGGCGGTGGCCATGAACACAAACTGGTCTTCGGCATAGGCCTTGACCGGCAGGATCGTCGTAACACTCTCGCCCTCTTCGACCTTGAGCAGGTTGACGATGGGCTTGCCGCGCGCGGTACGCGAGGCTTGCGGCACTTCATAGACCTTGAGCCAGAACAAACGACCGCGATCGGTGAAACACAAGATGGTGTCGTGGGTGTTAGCGATAAAGAGGTTGTCGATGAAATCCTCTTCCTTGGTCGGTGCGGCCTGTTTGCCACGCCCGCCACGCCGTTGGGTGCGGTATTCGTCCAGCGGCTGCGACTTGACATAACCCGAATGCGACAGCGTGACCACGACCTCTTCGGGCGCGATCAGGTCTTCGAGCGAGAAATCGGTGGCGTGAGCGATGATCTCGCTACGGCGCGCGTCGCCAAACTGTTTTTTGACCTCTTTGAGTTCTTCGCCAATGATCACGGTGACGCGATCCGGTTTACCCAAGATATCAAGCAGATCAGCGATACGCGTCATGACCTCACCATATTCGGTGAAGATCTTGTCTTGCTCCAACCCGGTCAGGCGTTGCAGACGCAGGTCCAAAATAGCCTGCGCTTGCGTGTCGGAGAGGTGATAACCATCGGCGTGCTGGCCCAGGCTGGCAGCCAGATCGAGCGGACGGAAGGCGTCCAAGGCCGGGCCTGTTGCGTCGCCCGCCGCCCGTTGCAGCATATCGCTGACCAATTGCGAACGCCACGCACGCGCCAGCAGACCGGTCTTCGCGTCGGCCGGTGTTGCGGCAGATTTGATCAACGCGATGATCTCGTCCACATTGGCCAGCGCAACCGCAAGGCCTTCTAAGACATGGCCACGCTCGCGCGCCTTTTTGAGTTCAAACTGGGTGCGCCGGGTGATGACCTCGCGCCGATGCCGCAGGAAGGCCTCGATGATCTGTTTCAGATTCAGCAGTCGCGGTTGACCATCGACGATGGCCACCATGTTCATGCCGAAGGTGTCCTGCATCTGCGTTTCTTTATACAGGTTGTTCAGTATCACTTCAGGCACTTCGCCGCGTTTCAGTTCGATCACCACGCGCATGCCGGATTTGTCCGATTCGTCGCGCAAATCGGAAATGCCCTCGATTTTCTTGTCGCGCACCAGTTCGCCGATACGGATCAGCAAATTGGCCTTGTTTACCTGATACGGCAGCTCGTCAATGATGATGCTCTGGCGGCTGCCTTTTTCCATATCCTCGAAATGCGTGCGGGCGCGCATCACCACGCGGCCCCGGCCGGTGTGATAGCCCTCTCTCACTCCGGCAACACCATAGATGATGCCGGCGGTCGGGAAATCCGGTGCCGGGATGATCTCGATCAACTCGTCGATGCTGGTTTCGGGATTTTTCAGCAGGACCAGGCAGGCTGCCACTACTTCATTCAGATTATGCGGCGGGATATTCGTCGCCATGCCGACCGCAATGCCGGAAGAACCGTTGATCAGCAGATT
>QYQG01000002.1 GCA_007280375.1 Betaproteobacteria bacterium | reverse complement strand
GTCCTTGTCCGTATTGAAAAAACCCCTTGACGCTGGCTTCCCTGCTTCCTATAGTGGAGACCTGTGGGTAATTGTGGGGAAAAGTGGGGCATTGGGGTGGTTCCGGTGTCTGCGCAAACATCATGTTTCGGGGTCATTCGCATCTGGCGTTGGATGGAAAAGGTCGCTTAGCCGTGCCGGCGCGTTATCGCGACCTGCTTTTGGCGCAGTGCGCCGGGCATCTGATCGTCACGCTGGACCCTTCTGCTTGTTTGTTGCTCTACCCCTTCCCGGAATGGGAGCCCATCGAGCGTAAGCTCAATGCCTTGCCTAGCTTTAACCCGGTCAGCCGTCAGATGCAGCGCGTCTTGGTTGGCTCGGCGACCGATGTCGAGCTCGATAGCGCCGGGCGTATCCTCCTCCCCGCCCATCTGCGCGAGCGCATCGGCCTAGATAAAGAGGCGGTCTTGGTTGGGCAGGGGAATAAGTTTGAGATCTGGTCTGCCGAGGCGTGGACCGCGTTGTACGCCACCGCCCACGAATTGCCGAATCAGTTGGCGAGCGCCATGCAAACCGGGGATATCCCGGACGACCTGCGGAACTTCTCGCTATGACCTCGGCCCCCGCCCATATCCCCGTGTTGTTGACGGAGGCGGTCGCCGCATTGGCGATCCGCGCTGAGGGCGTGTATGTCGATGCCACCTTTGGTCGCGGCGGTCACTCCCGCGCCATCCTCGCGGCCTTAGGGCCGCAGGGGCGACTGATCGCTTTGGATCGCGACTTGTCCGCGCTGGCGGAGGGACAGGTCTTGGCGGCAAATGATGCGCGCTTTCAGATGGTGCACGCGCCGTTTAGCCAATTGGCCGAGGTCTTGCGTGGCGTGGGGGTATCGCAGGTCGATGGCATCTTGCTCGACATCGGCGTGTCGAGCCCGCAGATCGACCAAGTCGAACGCGGCTTCAGCTTTCGCGGCGATGCCCCGCTTGATATGCGTATGGACACCTCCACCGGGATGAGCGCGGCGGAGTGGTTGGCGATCGCCAGCGAGGCCGAGATCACTGAGGTGGTGCGCGATTACGGTGAGGAGCGTTTTGCGCGCAAGGTTGCGCAAGCGATCGTCGAGGCGCGTGCGCTGGAGCCGTTGACCCGTACGCGACAATTGGCGGAGTTGTGTCAGCGTGCGGTGCGTACTCGCGAGCCTGGCCAAGATCCGGCGACGCGTACCTTTCAGGCGGTGCGTATCTTTATCAACCGCGAGTTGGATGAATTGGCGGCGGTCTTGCCGCAGGCGTTGGCGGCCTTGCGTCCCGGCGGTCGCTTGGCGGTGATTAGCTTCCATTCGCTGGAAGATCGGCAAGTCAAGCACTTTATGCGCAACGAGGCGCAGGGGCCGCAGATCCCCTTTGATGTACCGATACCCGCGCACCTGTTGCCGCAAGGTCGGCTGCACCTGATTGGCAAGGCGACCCGCGCTGGGGTTGATGAGCTACGCCAGAACCCGCGTGCACGTAGCGCGACCCTGCGCGTTGCCGAGTGTCGGGGCGATGTTGGGGCGAGGGCGCCATGACGCGGTTAAATATTTTCTTTGCGCTGCTTGTCGTCCTGAGTGCGCTCTCTGTTGTGACCGCGCGCCATGAGGCGCGCAAATCGTTTCTGGCCTTACAGTCGGTGCAAAAGGAGGCGCGGGGCTTGGAGGTTGTGTGGGAACGCTTGTTGCTGCGGCAGGCTTCAGCCACGATGTACGACAAGGTTGAGACGGTGGCAACGCGTGATTTGGCCATGAAATCTCCGGAGGCTTCACGCATCCGTGTGCTGACCTTGGATGATGTCGCTACTGTTGCCTTGGGTCGCGCAAACGCACACGGGGGGGCGCAATGAAGCGGCGCGTCCCTTCGGTGCTGAAGGTGGATTTGCAACGCTGGCGTATGCGGCTGGTTATGCTGATTATTTTTAGTGCATTTGGCGTTTTGGTTGCCCAGTTGTCTTACATGCAGATATGGAAGAAAGACTTTCTACGGCAACAGAGCGATAAACGGGTGAAGCGGTTAGTGGATATTCCCGCACATCGTGGCATGTTGCTGGATGCGCGTGGCGTGCATCTGGCAATCAGTATCCCCGCGGCAGCGATTGGGCTGAATGCGCGTGAGGCGGAGGCGACACCGGAACAGCGGTCACAGTTGGCGCATCTGTTGGGTCTCGATAGGGCGGCATTAGACCGCATCTTCCGTGAAAAAAAGAAGTTCACTTATTTGGCGCGGCAGATCCAGACTGAGACGGCGGATGCCGTGATGACGCTGAAGATCAAGGGGGTCACTAGTCAACCGGAATATCGTCGTTATTACACGGCTGGTGAGACGATGGCCCAGGTCTTGGGTCTGACGAATATAGAAGACCGGGGCTTGGACGGAATAGAGCTGTCCTATCAATCGTCTTTAGGGGGCGTATCAGGCAAGAAACGGGTGATTCGGGATCGTGCTGGGAATGTGGTAGAGGAACTCGAATTGGTGCAGCTCCCTAAGAAGGGGGCCGATCTTATGCTGAGCATCAACTCGCAAATTCAGTATCTGGCCTTTCGCGAGTTGAAGGCCGCGACATTGACCTATAAGGCTAAGGCGGCGAGTGCGGTGGTGTTGGATGCGCAGACGGGTGAGATCTTGGCGATAGCCAATTACCCCAGCTATAACCCTAATGAACGCAGAATGATGCGGCCAGAACTGGCGCGCAATCGGGCGGCGGCTGATGCCTTTGAGCCGGGATCAACCCTGAAGCCTCTCTTTGTCGCCGCGGCCTTGGAGCAGCAGAAGATTACGCCGGGCACGCTGATCGATACGAGCGCGCCCTTGCTACTCTCGGGAAAACGGATCACAGATACGCATGAGAATGGGGTCGTTAGCGTGACGGATGCGATCCAGGTATCTAGCAATGTGGCGATGGCGCGCATTGCCATGAGTATGCAGGATAGGGATATCTATAGTGTCTACTCGGCGGCAGGTTTTGGACGCTTGCCTAACTCGGGTCTGCCGGGTGAGGCGCGGGGTATTTTGCATGACACGCGTAAGCCATGGCTACCCATCGAGAAGGCCGCCTTGTCGTATGGGCATGGTGTCTCGGTCAGTCTGTTGCAATTGGCGCGTGCCTATACCTTACTCGCCAATGATGGGGTGTTGATGCCGCTGACCGTGGTGAAGCGTACGGAGCCCGTGACGGGTACGCGTGTGGTGAGTGCGCAGAGCGCCAGGCAGGTGCGAATCATGTTGGAAAAAGTAGTTCAGGAGGGCGGGACGGCCCCTAAGGCACGGGTTCTTGGCTATAGCGTAGCGGGTAAGACGGGGACGGCGCATAAGCTGGTTAATGGGAATTTTAACAATCATGCTTATCGTGCCTCGTTTGTGGGGATGGCCCCGGCCTCCAATCCGCGGGTGGTGATAGCGGTTGTGGTGGATGAGCCCAGTGGTGTGCAGTATTACGGTGGTGAGGTCGCTGCCCCGGCATTTTCTCGCATCATGGCGGGGACCTTACGCTTCTTGGCGATCCCTCCGGATGCGCCGATGGAGGCCTTGCCGCCGGTGCGTAGCACCGTGGTTAAGGAGTCAGCATGAAGACCTTAATCGCGACCTTGATCACGACCTTACGGCAGATGGCGCCCCGCGCACGGCTGATGGCAGATAGTCGCCAAGTGGCTAAGGGGGATGTGTTTTTGGCCTTTGCGGGACAGACGCATGATGGTCGTACGCATATCGCGGCGGCGGTGGCGGCGGGCGCTGCGGCGATTGTGTGGGAGCCGGAGGGCTTTACCTGGCCGCTGGGTCTGACGGTGCCGAATGTGGCGTGGCCGGGGTTGGCGCAGGCATCGGCCGAGTTGGCGGTGGCGTGGTATGCGGATCCTTCGGCGGCGTTGTGGACGATCGGTGTGACCGGCACCAACGGCAAGACTTCGTGTACGCATGGGCTGGCGCAGGCCTTGACCACGCTGGGACGCAAGACGGCGATGGTGGGGACGCTCGGCAATGGCTTTGTCGATGCCTTGAGCGCGTCCACGCACACCACGCCCGATGCCGTCGCCTTGCAAGGACTGTTGGCCGAGTATGTCGATCAGGGCGCAACGGCCTTGGCGATGGAGGTCTCCTCGCACGCGCTCGATCAGGGCCGCGTGCGCGGGATGCATTTCGCCGTCGCGGTGTTGACCAATCTGTCGCGTGATCATCTCGATTATCACGGTGACATGGCGGCCTACGCGGCGGCCAAGGCGCGCCTCTTTGCGTGGCCGGGCCTTAAGGTGGCGGTATTAAATAGCGACGACGCGCTGGGTCAGCAGTTGGCGCAAGACCTCGCAGGGCGCGATCTACAGGTGCTGACCTACGGCATCGGGCAGGGCGATATTCGTGCCGAGGGACTGCGCCTCGATGCAAGGGGTAGCCACTTTACGCTGGTTACACCGAACGGTGAGGCGCGTATCGCCTCGCCCTTGTTAGGGCGTTTCAATGTCGAGAACTTGCTGGCCTGTGCGGCGGCCTTGTTGGCGAGCGATGTGCCTTTGCTGACAGTGGCCGAGCAATTGGGCAACTTAGAGGCTGTGCCGGGGCGTTTGCAGGTCTTGCGCGGCGAGGCTGCCGATCCGTTGGTGGTGATTGATTACGCACACACACCGGATGCCTTAGAAAAGGTCTTGGCGACCTTGCGCCCTCTCGGTCGGTTGTGTTGCGTCTTTGGCTGTGGCGGCGACCGTGATCGTGGCAAGCGACCTTTGATGGGCGCGGCCGTCGCCGCCGGTGCGGATACGGCGATAGTCACTAGCGACAACCCGCGCCATGAAGAGGCTGACGCCATCATCGCGGACATCGTGGCGGCCATGCCCGCGGGGCAGCGCGTCATCGTTGATCGTGCTAGCGCGATCCACGCGGCGATCGCCGAGGCAGATGGGGGTAGCGTGATCTTGATCGCCGGTAAGGGCCATGAGGCGTATCAGGAGATCGCTGGGGTGCGTTATCCATTTTCGGATCTGGCTGTAGCGCGTCAGGCGCTGGCTATGAGGAAGGAAAAGCATGCACTTGTATGAAGTGGCCGAGGCCTTGAATGCGACCGCCGTGGGCGGGGATGTCGCGTGGGATCGCGTCACCACCGATAGTCGTGGTGATGTCCGGGGCGCGTTGTTTGTCGCCTTGCGCGGCGACCGCTTTGATGCGCATCAGTTTGTCGCCGATGTGCTGGCGCGGGGCGCGGCGGCGGTGATGATCGCGGCCGATGCCGGTCTGGATGTCGCCCCCGCATTAGTGGTGGCGGATACGCGCATCGGGCTGGGGCAGTTGGCCGCCTGGCATCGTCAGCAGATGCCGGCCAAGCTGGTGGCGATTACCGGCAGCAATGGCAAGACCACGGTCAAAGAGATGACCGCCGCCATCTTGCGCGCCGAGGTCGGGGTGGACGCGGTCTTGGCGACAGAGGGCAACCTGAATAACGACTACGGCCTGCCCCTGACCCTGTTGCAACTCAGCCCCGCGCACCGTTATTGCGTGGCCGAGATGGGCATGAATCACCCCGGTGAGCTGGATTACCTCACCCGTCTGGCGCGCCCCGATGTCGCCTTGGTCAATAACGCCCAGCGCGCGCATCTGGCGGGTTTGGGCACGCTGGCAGCGGTGGCGGCGGCCAAGGGCGAGATCTACGCCGGGCTGACGGCGGATGGGGTGGCGATTATCAACGCCGAGGATGCGCATGCCGCGTTGTGGCGGGGTTTGGCGGGTGCGCATCGGGTCATCGCGTTTGGCTTGAGCGACAACGCCGATGTTCGCGCCGAGCGCATGGGTGACGGCATTGTGCTTAGTACACCGCAAGGGCGTATCGAGACCCGGTTTACCGCGCCGGGCGAACACAACCTGCGCAACGCGGCGGCGGCAACTGCGGCGGCCTTGGCCTTGGGCGCGTCGCTTGACGCGGTGGCGCGGGGCTTGGCCGGGTATGCCGGGGTCAAAGGGCGTTTGCAGGCCCATGCCTGCATCTTGGGCGCACGCTTGATCGACGATACCTATAACGCCAATCCGGATTCAGTCAGCGCGGCGATTGCGGTGCTGGCGGCTGAACCCGGTCACCGTGTCCTAGTGCTGGGCGATATGGGCGAACTCGGCCCAGAGGCGGCCGCCTTGCACGCCGAGATCGGTGTCAAGGCGAAGGCGGCGGGCATAGACCGCCTGTTGACCTTGGGCGATCTGGCGATCCATGCGGCGCGCGCCTTTGGGGCGGGCGGGCAACATTTTGAGTTGATTGAAGACCTGTTGGCGAGCGTGGAGGTGGAGCTTGCCGCACACACCACGGTCCTAGTCAAAGGCTCGCGTTTCATGCGCATGGAACGCGTCGTGCAGTCGTTTATGGAGGATCACCTATGTTCCTGATGCTTGCCCAGTGGCTAGGCCACGATGTTCGCGCCTTCAATGTCTTTCAGTACATCACCCTGCGGGCGGTGCTGGCGGCGTTGACCGCCTTGGCGATCTCGTTCTTGATCGGCCCGGCGATGATCCGTTGGCTGACGGCCAAAAAGGTCGGCCAAGCGGTGCGCAGCGATGGGCCGCAAACCCACTTGGTCAAACAAGGCACGCCAACCATGGGCGGGGCCTTGATCTTGGCCGCGATCACGATCACCACGCTGTTATGGGCGGACCTGTCTAGCCGTTATGTCTGGGTGACGCTGGTCACCTTGCTCGGCTTTGGCGCGATCGGTTGGGTCGATGATTGGCGCAAGGTGGTCTATCGCGACCCCAAGGGCCTGGCCTCGCGCTGGAAGTATTTTTGGCAGTCGGTGATCGCCGTGATCGTGGCCTTGTGGCTGGCCTATTCGGCGCACCTGCCGGCACAGACCGAGTTGATCGTGCCGTTCTTTAAGCAGGTCGCGATCCCGCTCGGGGCGATGGGCTTTGTGGTGCTGGCCTATTTCGTTATCGTCGGGGCGAGCAACGCGGTCAACCTGACCGATGGCGCGGACGGTCTGGCCATCCTGCCGACGGTGATGGTGGCGGGGGCCTTGGGCATCTTTGCCTATGTCGCCGGCCACGCCGGGTTTTCTAAATATCTGTCCTTGCCCTATATCCCCGGCGCGGGCGAGTTGGTCATCATCTGTTCGGCCATGGTCGGTGCGGGCTTGGCGTTTTTGTGGTTTAACGCCTATCCGGCCGAGGTCTTTATGGGCGATGTCGGCGCGTTGGCGCTGGGCGCGACCTTGGGTGTGATCGCCGTCATCGTGCGCCAAGAGATCGTGTTGTTCATCATGGGCGGCGTGTTTGTCGCCGAGACGGTGTCGGTGATGATCCAGGTCGGTTCGTATAAGTTGCGCGGCAAACGCGTCTTTTTGATGGCGCCTATCCACCATCACTTCGAGCTTAAGGGCTGGAAGGAAAATCAGGTCGTGGTGCGCTTTTGGATCATCTCGATGATGTTGGTCTTGGTCGGTCTTTCGACCCTGAAGTTGCGTTAACGCTATGACACCCCTTGCGCTCACCGGACTTAAAACCTTAGTCGTCGGACTCGGCGATACCGGGGCGTCCTGCGTGCGTTGGTTGCAGGCGCAAGGGGCGATCGTGCGGGGGACGGATACGCGCACTGCGCCGCCGCATACGGCAGGACTGGCCGCCGATCAGATGACGCTGGGGGGCTTTGATGCGGCCGATTTTGCGTGGGCCGATCTGATCGTGGTCAGCCCTGGGGTGTCGGTTGCCACCCGCGAGATCGCGGCGGCGGCGCAGGCCGGCAAACCCATCGTGGGCGATATCGAGTTGTTTGCGCAGGCGATTGCCGGCGATGGCAGTCAGGCGATCGCAATTACGGGTTCAAACGGCAAGAGTACGGTGACCAGTCTGGTGGCGCATCTCTGTACGGCGGCGGGTAAGCGCACGGTGATGGCGGGCAATATTGGCCTACCGGTGTTGGATGCGCTGATGACGGGCGAGCGCCCCGAGGTCTGGGTGTTAGAGCTTTCCAGTTTTCAATTGGAGACGACGCATAGCCTGAAACTGGCGGCGGCCACGGTGTTGAATCTCTCAGAGGACCACCTCGATCGTTATGACGGGATGGGCGCGTATGTGGCCGCTAAGGCACGCATCTATGAGCAGGCCACCGTACAGGTGGTCAATCGCGATGATGCGGCGGCGTTTGCGCTTGCGGACACGGCACGCCCGTTGCGGAGTTTTGGCCTGCGGGCGCATGACGAGGATTATGGTGTGCGAACACAGGCCGGCGTGGCGTGGTTGGCGGAAGGCCTTACCGCGTTGTGTCCGGTGAGTGATGTCCCCTTGGCGGGGCTGCATAACGCGGCGAATGCCTTGGCCGCGCTGGCCTTGTGTCGGGCGATAGCCCTGCCCTATGCGGCGTTATTGCCGGCCTTGCAAACCTTTAAAGGTCTGCCGCATCGGGTCGAAAAGGTCGCTGAGGACAACGGCGTGACCTATTACGACGATTCCAAGGGCACTAATGTCGGCGCGACCTGCGCGGCCTTGCGGGGCTTTACCCAGCCGGTGATCTTGATCGCCGGCGGCGATGGCAAGGGACAAGATTTTGCGCCGCTGCGTGAAGCGGCGCACCATGCCCGCGTGGTGTTGTTGATCGGTCGCGATGCGCGTCTGATCGAGGCGGCCTTAGGCCCGCGTGTGACGGTGCAGCAGTGCGCGACGCTGGAAAACGCGGTGGCAGCGGCACACGCCCTAGCGCAGCCGGGCGATTGCGTCTTGCTCTCGCCGGCCTGTGCCAGTTTGGATCAGTTCCGCAACTATGTGCATCGCGCCGAGGTGTTTAAGGCTGAGGTGATGAAACAGCTTGGGGGCGCGCATGTTTCATAACGCCGCCTTGCGCCGCACCGCGCTCCAGCCCTACGACATGGCCTTGTTCTGGGCCTGCGTCAGTTTGATCTGCATCGGCGTGGTGATGATTTATTCCGCCTCGATTGTGACGGCGGATAAGAGTGCGGTCATCCACAATGCGCAGTTTTATCTGATTCGCCATGCCGTTTCCTTGGTGATTGCGTTGGGCGCGGCGGTGCTTGTTTTTCGTCTGCCCTCGGAGGACTGGAAGAAGGTCGCACCTATCCTGTTTCTGTTTTCGGTGTTTTTGTTGATCTTGGTCGTGATTCCCGGGATTGGTAATCGAGTAGGCGGCAGTTGGCGTTGGATTAGTCTGGGGCCCCTGGGGAATTTTCAGCCGTCCGAATTGGCGAAGTTTGCAACCCTGCTCTACGCGGCGGACTACACCGTACGCAAGGCGGGCTTGATGGATAGCGTGCAAAAAGGGTTTTTGCCGATGTTTCTGGTGATGTTGGCGATTGCGTGGTTGTTGCAACAAGAGCCTGACCTCGGCGCTACGCTGGTCATCATGGCTATCGCCATGGGTATCTTGTTTTTGGGTGGATTGGATCTGCGCCTCTTCTTGCTTTTGCTGGTGTTGGCGGTGGCGGGTGGCGTGTGGTTGGTGTTCATGGTGGAGTACCGATTAGAGCGGTGGCTTAATCTTGATCCTTGGCTGAACCCGCAAGGTGTTGGTTATCAGGTGAGTCATGCTTTGATGGCCATCGGTCGAGGCGGTTGGTTTGGCGTGGGTCTCGGCGACAGCGTCGGGAAACAGGCCTATCTGCCTGAGGCGCATAACGATTTTCTGATCGCGATTATCGGCGAAGAGCTGGGTGGCTTGGGCATCCTCGCGATCTTGGCGTTGTTCGCATGGGTGATCTGGCGTGCCTTTTCGATCGGCTGGCAGGCCTCGTTGATGGGACGCAATTTCCAGGCCTTGGTCGCGCAAGGGGTGGGGATCTGGTTCAGTGCGCAGTGTTTTATCAATGTCGGTGTCAACTTGGCCTTGTTGCCGGCCAAAGGGTTGACCTTGCCCTTGATTAGTTACGGCGGCTCTAGTTTGTTAGTTGCATGTGCGGCGATAGCCTTGTTGTTGCGGGTCGATTATGAGAATCGACTCATGATGCGCGGCGGGAGGACGGCATGAATCGCCACGCCCTGATCATGGCCGGTGGCACTGGCGGGCATGTGATCCCCGCCTTGGCGGTGGCCCGAGTGTTGCGCGCACGCGGCTGGCGTATCTCTTGGCTGGGTACGGCAACGGGGATCGAGGCTAGCTTGGTGCCGGCGCAAGGTATCCCTTTAGAGACCTTGTCGATGGCGGGGGTGCGTGGCAAGGGGATGCTGCGTCTAACCCTGTTGCCTTTGCATCTATTGCGTGCCTTTTGGCAGGCCCTGCGCATCATGCGGCGCGTGCGACCGACCGTGGTGTTGGGCATGGGCGGCTATGCGGCCTTTCCGGGCGGGATGATGGCGGCCTTGCTGGGTAAGCCGCTGGCCATCCATGAACAAAATGCCCGCGCGGGGATGACTAATCGCGTCTTGTCGTGTGTGGCGGATCGCGTCTTGTTAGGTCTGCCGGGGGCGTTCATCGGTCGTGGTCGCATCTGTCAGGTGGCGGCGACTTGGTTGGGTAACCCTGTGCGCGCCGAGATCGCGGCCTTGCCCGATGCGGCGGTGCGGATGGCGGGGCGCGACGGGCCGTTGCGCGTCTTGGTGATCGGCGGCAGTCTGGGCGCGGCGGCGTTGAACACGCTCGTGCCGCAGGCCCTGGCCTTGCTGCCGGCGGAAACGCGTCCCCTTGTACGCCATCAGGCGGGCGCGAAACACCTCGCGGACTTACAACAAAATTACGCCGTCGCGGGCGTGGCGGGTGAGTGTCTGGCCTTTATTGAGGATATGGCGGCTGCGTATGCGTGGGCCGATGTGGTGATCTGTCGCGCCGGCGCTTCGACCGTCTCTGAGATCGCGGCGGCGGGCGTGGCGGCAGGCTTTGTGCCCTTCCCGCACGCGGTGGACGATCATCAGACCGCGAATGCGCGCTTTTTGGTCGATGACGCGGCGGCGTGGTTGTTGCCGCAAGCCGACTTGACCGCCGCCGGCTTGGCCGCGTGGTTGAGCGGCCTGACGCGGCCGCTGTTGGTGGAACGCGCGACCCGTGCGCGGGCCTGGGCACGACCGGATGCGGCGGCCCGGGTGGCTGATCAGATAGAGGAGATCGCACGATGAAACACAAGGTTAAGCGTATCCATTTTGTTGGCATCGGTGGCGCGGGGATGAGCGGCATCGCCGAGGTCTTGATTAACCTAGGCTTCGAGGTCTCGGGCAGCGACATGGCCGATAACGCCGTCACCCAACGCTTGGCCGCCTTGGGTGCGCGTATCTTCACAGGCCATGCGGCGATACAGATGGCCAGCGCCGATGTGCTGGTGACCTCGACCGCGGTGCAGGCGGATAACCCAGAGGTGCTGGCGGCACGCGCGGCGCATATCCCGGTGGTGGCGCGGGCGATGATGTTGGCCGAGTTGATGCGTTTCAAACAAGGCATCGCGGTGGCCGGCACGCACGGCAAGACGACGACGACCAGCC
>QYQG01000060.1 GCA_007280375.1 Betaproteobacteria bacterium | reverse complement strand
TCGGTGAGGATGGCATCGGTGTGTTGCGAGCCGTGCGCGTTGATGTGATCGATGGCGGCATCGAGCCCGTCGATGACCTTGATGGCGAGGATGGGGGCGAGATATTCCTCCTCCCAGTCGGCGGCGGTCGCCGGTTTTAGCGTGCCCGCGCCGTTGGCGTTAAGGATGGCGAGTGCCTCGGGGCAGCAACGCATCTCGACGCCCTTGGCGGCCAACATCTGGCCGATCGCGGGCAGGATCTGTGCGGCGACAGCGCGCGCGACGAGCAGCGATTCCGTCGTGTTACAGGTGCCGTAGCGTTGCGTCTTGGCGTTTTCGACGATGCGCACAACCTTGCTAAGATCGGCGTGATCATCGACGAAGACATGACAGTTGCCGTGCAGGTGTTTGATGACCGGGATGCGCGCCTCGCTCATGACCCGCTCGATTAAGCCTTTGCCGCCGCGTGGGATGATGACATCGACGAAGGCCTTGAGGGTGACGAGCTGGCCGACGGCGGCGCGGTCGGTGGTCTCGATGACTTGTACGGCGGCGGCGGGCAGGCCGGCCTTTTCGAGGCCCTCGCGCACGCAGGCGGCGATGGCTTGGTTGGAGCGGATCGCCTCGGAGCCGCCACGCAAGATGGCGGCGTTGCCCGATTTAAGGCACAGACCGGCGGCGTCGGCGGTGACATTGGGGCGCGCCTCGTAGATGATGCCGATCACGCCGAGCGGCACGCGCATGTGGCCGACTTGGATGCCGGAGGGGCGATAGTTGAGATCGGTGATCGCGCCGACCGGGTCGGGCAAGGCGGCGATCTGACGCAGACCGTCGGCCATGCTGATGACGCCTTGCGCGCTGAGCGTCAGGCGGTCGAGCATCGCGGCCTCTAGGCCGGCGGCGCGGGCGGCGGCGAGGTCGGCCTGGTTGGCGGCGACCAAGAGGGCGCTGTCGCGATCAATCGCGTCAGCCATCGCCAACAGCGCGGCGTTTTTTTGCTGCGTGTCGGCGCGGGCCATGGCGCGGGAGGCGGTGCGGGCGGCTTGGCCGAGGCCGTTCATGTAAGAGGTGAGATCAGCGTTCATTTAAAGCCCTTGAAAAGGCCGGTGCAGGCTTGTTTAACAGCCCGAGTCCGAGTTGTTTGAAAAGGTTCCACGCGTCGTCCTTGGCCAATCCCTTGGCGTTGCGGTCGATGCGTCCGGCATGTTGTAAGGCCGCGCCTAAACGCACAGGGCCGAGGCGTTGTGCGTGGCGGGTAAAGAGGGTTTGGCGCGCGCCCCAGACGCGCAGGCCGTTCATGAGGCCGGCGAGGTTTTCACCGCGCGCGGCGGCGAGGGCGAGCCGATACAGGGCGCGTAGGTCTTGCGCCAATAGAAAGGTGGCGAAGATGGGGGTCTCGCCCTCGGCCTTGAGGCTGTCGATGATGCGGATAAAACGCGCGGCATCGCCTTGCCACAGGGCGTCGGAGAGGTCGGCGCTATCGTAACGCGCGACATCGGTGACGGCGGCGCGGGCGGCCTCGAGCGTGAGCGCGCCGGGCGGTAATAACAGGGCCAGTTTTTCGATCTCTTGGTGCGCGGCGAGCAGGTTGCCTTCGACGCGGATCGCCAGCCAGTCGAGCGTGGCGCGGTCGGCTTTAAGTTGATGGCGTGCCAGTCGTTCGCCTATCCACTGCGGCAGTTGTTCTAGCGTCGGCGTCGGGATGATGACCACCACGCCGCGCGCGTCGAGTGCGGCAAACCATTTGCTGCCTTGCATCGTCTTGTCGGCCTGCGGCAGGGTCAGCACCAGGGTGCAATCGGGCGCGGGGTTCTTGGCCCATGCCTCCAAGGCCTTCGCGCCTTCGATGCCGGGCTTGCCCGCGGGCAGGCGTACCTCGATGAGGCGTTGTTGGGCAAACAAGGAGAGGCCGTCAAATTGGCTGAAGAACTCGGCCCAGCGTGTCTGGCCGCTGGCCTCTAAGGTGGTGCGTTCTGCGCCTCGCGCCGCCAAGGCGTGGCGAATCTGCGCGGCGGCCTCGTCCACCAACAAGGGCGCGTCGCCGCAGAGGCAATAGATGGGCTGAATCCGCTGGGTGAGATCGGTCGCCAGTTGGCTGGGTGAGCGTTTCATAGACCGAGATTCGCCGTTCGCGCGAAATGCCGCCCCATTTCTCCGCTCGCCACCGTAGGAGCGGGCTTGCCCGCGAAGAGTCGCGCGCCATTCGCCAGCAAGCTGGCTCCTACGGTGGGTTTCATGTCTCTTGGGTGGTCGCCAGCCATGACTGTTAATGGGCCACTTAGAGGCGCCCGTGCGCGATGCGGGTCAGGGCTTGGCGGGCAAGGTCGATGGCCATGTCGTGACGCAACGCGGCCTCTTCGCGTTCTTTGGCTAAGGCCTGCGCGTCATCAAACGAAAAATCGCGTTGCGCGAAGAGCGGAACCGCATCGAATAGGTTTTTACCGTGGGCATCCTGCACCTCAAGTGTCGCCGCGTAGGTGAGGCGATATTCGCGCACCTTACCGGCGCCCGACAGCGACAGGATCTGCTTGTCGAGTTTTTCGTGCGTGATGCGGATGAGCAGCGGCGCACCTTTGGAACCTGCGGCCAGTTTGCGCTGATCGCGGAGTTGCTCGCGCAATTGGGTGCCCACCAACGAGCCGGCGTCGGCCTCGACCCACGCACTCAGGAACGGCATGGCGTTGATACCACGCAGACGAAAACCGCAGCCGGCAAGCGCGATGAAGGGGGTAGCGAGGAGAAAGGCGCGTCGGTTCATGGTCGTATCATGCCACAATGTTGACCAATCTGCCCGGCACGATAATGACCTTCTTCGCTGGTCGGCCTTCCATGTGTTTTTGCGCGTCGGCATGAGCCAAGGCGGCGGCCTCGATGCTAGCCGTATCGGCATCGGCGGCCACCGTGATCTTACCGCGCAGCTTGCCGTTGACCTGCACCATCAACTCGATCTCGTCCTGCACTAACGCGGACGCATCGACCGTCGGCCACGCGTGGTCGAGCAACTGCGTGCCGGGGCGCAACGCGGTCCACAAGGCCTCGGTGATGTGCGGCACGATGGGCGCGAGCATGAGCACGATCGCCTCCAAGGCCTCTTGACGCAGGGCGCGGGCGGCGTTCGAGGCGTCTAACTTAGCGAGTGCGTTCATCAACTCCATGACGGCGGCAATGGCGGTGTTGAACTGTTGCCGGCGTTCGATATCGTCGCTGATCTTGGCGATGGTTTGATGCAGTTGACGACGGATGGCTTGTTCGTTACTGCTGCGCATCCCGCCGAAGTGAGCGCTTACCGCGCCCGCCTCAAGATGTTCAAAAACCATCTTCCACACGCGCTTCAAGAAACGATGCGCACCCTCGACGCCGGTGTCTGACCACTCCAACGATTGTTCGGGCGGGGCGGCAAACATCATGAACAGGCGCGCGGTGTCGGCGCCGTATTGGTCGATGATGGCCTGCGGGTCGACGCCGTTGTTCTTGGACTTGGACATCTTCTCGGTGCCGCCGTGGATGACCGGCTGGCCGTCGGCCTTGAGGACCCAAACGCCGGAGCAAAGCTCGACATCGGCGGGATTGAGCCACTGTTTTTTGCCTTCACCGAGGTCGCGGTAATAGGTCTCGGCGATCACCATGCCTTGCGTCAACAGGCGGGTAAACGGTTCGTTGCAGGGGACGAGGCCTTCATCGCGCATCAGCTTGTGGAAGAAGCGCGCATAGAGCAGATGCAAGATCGCGTGTTCGATACCGCAGATGTATTGATCGACCGGTAGCCAGTGCTGGGCGCGTGCGTCGAGCATCGCGGTGTCGCAATCCGGGCTGGCATAGCGGGCGTAATACCACGACGACTCGACGAAGGTGTCCATGGTGTCGGTCTCGCGCTCGGCCGCGCCGCCGCATTTGGGGCAGGCACAGTTGAACCACGCCGGCATCTTTTTCAGCGGCGAGCCGATGTCGATGACCACATTTTCGGGCAGGACGACGGGCAGTTGCGAAGCCGGCACGGTGACATCGCCGCAGGTCGGGCAATGCACGATGGGGATGGGGCAGCCCCAATAGCGTTGCCGCGAGATCCCCCAATCGCGCAGGCGGAAGGTGGTGCGCCGGTCGCCGAGCTGGGTGTTTTTGAGCACCAAGGCGATCTTCGCGATCGCGTCCTGCGAGGCTCGACCGGTGAAATCGTCCGAGTCGAACAGCACGCCCGGTTCGCAATAGGCCGCCGTTAGTGGCAACGGCAACGCGCCCTCGGCGGGTTGGATGACGGCCTTGATGGGCAGGGCGTAGCGTTGCGCAAAGGCAAAATCGCGTTCGTCGTGCGCCGGGACGGCCATTACCGCGCCCTCGCCGTAGCCCATCAGCACATAGTTGGCGACCCATACGGGGATGGGGGCGTTGGTGAACGGGTGATAGACGACTTGGCCGGTTGCCATGCCCTTCTTTTCCATCGTCGCCATGTCGGCCTCGGCGACGCTGCCTTGTTTGCACTCTTGGATGAAGGCGGCCAGCGCGGGGTGGGTTGCCGCCGCCTGTTGCGCCAGCGGATGCTCGGCGGCGACGGCGACATAGGTCACACCAAACAGGGTATCGGCGCGGGTGGTAAAGACCTTCAACACCGGTTCACCGGCTTGATGGCGCGGCGTTAGTGGGAAGTGGATCTCCACCCCAAAACTCTTGCCGATCCAGTTGCGTTGCATGGTCTTGACGCGCTCCGGCCAGCCCGGTAGTTCGTCCAAGCCGGACAGCAACTCCTCGGCGTAGTCGGTGATGCGGAAGAAATACATCGGGATCTCGCGTTTTTCGACCAGCGCGCCCGAACGCCAGCCGCGCCCGTCGATGACCTGTTCGTTCGCCAGCACGGTGTGATCGACCGGGTCCCAGTTCACCGTCGCCATCTTTTTGTAGATGATGCCCTTGTCAAACAGACGCGTGAACAGCCATTGTTCCCAGCGGTAATAATCGGGCTTGCAGGTGGCGATCTCGCGCGACCAGTCGATGGCTAGACCCAACGCTTTGAGCTGTCCACGCATGTAGTCGATGTTGCTGTAGGTCCACGCGGCGGGCGCAACCTGATGGGCGATGGCGGCATTCTCGGCCGGCAAACCAAAGGCATCCCAGCCCATCGGTTGCAAGACATTAAAGCCCTTCAAGCGGTGAAAACGCGCCAGCACATCGCCGATGGTGTAGTTGCGTACATGGCCCATGTGCAACTTGCCGGACGGATAAGGGAACATCGACAGGCAATAATATTTGGGGCGCGCGTCGCTGCCCGCCGCCGTCTCCGTCGCGCGAAAGCGCGCAGTGGCCTCCCACGCCTGTTGTGCGGCAGGTTCGATCAGGTCGGGGCGGTAATGGGGGTCCATGAGATAGGTGTCCGTCAGCGTCAATCAACAAAGGGCACAGATTATACCTGCGTAGGATGACACGAGACGGTTGCACCTTTATACTGCGGGCAGTTTTCAACCTAACCATTTCTGGGGGGCACATGTCTAAGAAGCATCCTGTTGTCGTCGTAACCGGTTCGTCCGGTGCGGGTACTACCACCGTTAAGCGTGCCTTCGAGCACATCTTCCGTCGCGAAAACCTGAACGCTGCCGTCATCGAAGGCGATAGTTTTCACAGCCTCGATCGCGCCGCCTTCAAGGTCGCCTCGACGAGCAACCCCGCGCTCTCCCATTTCGGCCCCGAGGCCAACGACTTTGAGTCCCTGACCGCGTTGTTCAAGTCCTACGGCGAGACCGGCGGCGGCAAGAAGCGGTATTACATCCACAGCCCCGAAGAAGCGACGCAGCTCAACGCGCGCCTCGGCACCGCGTTAAGCCCCGGCCAATTCACCCCGTGGGAAGAGGTCCCCGCCAACACCGACCTGTTGTTCTATGAAGGCCTGCACGGTCTCGTGGTGACCGACAAGGTCGATATGGCTCAGCATGTGGATCTCGCCATCGGCGTTGTACCGGTCGTCAACTTGGAGTGGATCCAAAAGATCCATCGTGATGGTGCCGAGCGCGGCTATTCTGCCGAGGTTATTGTGGACACCATCCTGCGCCGGATGCCGGACTATGTTAACTATGTCACGCCGCAGTTCTCGCGCACCCACATCAATTTCCAGCGCGTCCCCACCGTGGACACCTCCAACCCCTTCATCGCGCGCGACATCCCGACGCCGGACGAATCCTTCGTCATCGTCCGTTTCGCCGACCCGAAGGGCGTGGACTTCCCCTTCTTGCTCAACATGATCAGCGGTTCCTTCATGTCGCGTCCCAACAACCTCGTGGTTCCGGGCGGCAAGATGGGCTTCGCGATGGAGATCATCCTCGAGCCGGTGATCGACAAACTGGTCCACGCGGCGCGTTAATCCTGATCAGGAACATTAGGGGACTTCTATAAATCGTCATTCCGGGCTTGACCCGGAATCCAGTTGCTTGGATTTACTGGATTCCGGCCTACGCCGGAATGACGATAGAGGTGTTTATAGAGGTTCCCATTAAAAAAGCCCCGCGTCGCGGGGCTTTTTGTTGGACGCTTACGCCAGACCCAGGCTAGCCCAGCCCTTGGCTGGACAGATATTCCTCGTAGTTGCCGTCATAGATGACATGGCTGCCGTCGAGCTTCAACTCGATGATCTTGTTTGCCAAGGACGACACAAACTCGCGGTCGTGTGAGACGAAGACCAGCGTGCCGGTAAACTGGTCGAGGCCGGTGTTAAGCGACTCAATCGACTCCATGTCGAGGTGGTTGGTCGGCTCGTCCATCAACAGCACATTACGGTGCAACAGCATCAGCTTGCCGAACAGCATCCGCCCTTGTTCGCCGCCGGAGATGACCTTGACCGACTTCTTCACCTCGTCGCCGGAGAACAACAAACGGCCCAAGGTGCCGCGCACCAAGGTCTCTAAGTCGGAACCCATATAGCCGCCGGCGCGCACCCACTCGCTGATCCAGTCGGTGAGGGCGACATCTTCGGCAAAATCGGCCGTATGGTCTTGCGCAAAATGCCCCGTCTTGGCCTTCTCCGCCCATTTGATTG
>QYQG01000090.1 GCA_007280375.1 Betaproteobacteria bacterium | reverse complement strand
GCTGCATCTCATTGAGAAAAACACGCTTGCGCGTCTGCTTGGGGGAAATCTCGAATCCCGTCTGGTGTAGGCTGATTTGGTTCATGCCCCCATTATCTCATCTGCCGCTCTGGGTGGGTGGGTTATGCAGATGTTCCCTAAGCCTTTCCGTTGCCCGCCGGGGCCGTATGAGCGGGCAGCTCAGATTGCGCATTACCTCAAGCATCATGGTAAGGGTAAATCCAAGATCTTGATCCTCGATCCGAATGATTCGTTCTCCAAGCAAGGGCTATTCCTCCAGGCGTGGAAGGCGCTCTATCCCGGCATGATCGAGTGGGTTCCGGGCAAGGATGATGGCAAGGTGGTGCGCGTGGATCCCGCGACGCGCATGTGTTACACCACCTTTGGCGAGCATAAGGGGGAGGTGGTCAACATCATCCCCGCGCATACGGCAGGCAAGATCGCGCGCGATGCGGGTCTGGCCAATGCGCAAGGCTGGTGCGAGGTGCAGCCGAGCTCGATGGAATCGACCGTGCACAAGGATGTCTATCCGATTGGGGATGCGTGTATCGCCGGTGATATGCCCGTGTACGACATGCCTAAATCCGCACACATGGCTTCGACGCAGGCCAAGGTGGCGGCCGGGGCGATCGTGGCCAAGGTCAATGGCGTGGCGGCCCCGGAGCCGTTTTATGTCAATACCTGTTACAGCCTCGCCGCACCTGATTACGGGTTCTCCGTGGTGCATATCTACAAGGTTGAGAACAATAAGTTTGTGTACATCAAGACGGCCGGGGGCATCTCGCCTCTTGAGACGCCGCCGATTACGCGGCGGTTAGAGGCGGAATATGCCAATGGCTGGTTTAATAACATTATGGCGGATTCGTTTGCCTAATGTTTTTGGTTCCCATCGGCAATCTGCCTGTGTGGGGATGTCTGTAACTAAGAGGAGTAGATCATGAACATGATGCAGTGGGTGAAACACATTGCGCTGGGGGTGGGGGCAAGCCTCTTCGCTCTAGGCATCGCGCAGGCCGGGGTGAGCGCACCCCTAAAACCGTCGGACTTTGAACCGCTTGCCACGAAGGCGGCCAAGCCCATCATCCCGATCGAAGAGAGGAAGTGCTATTCCTGTCACGATAATATCGAGGAGTTTCATAGCGGCGGTCGTCATGCGACGGTCAATTGCGCCGCCTGTCACGATGCCGTCGATCACCTGAAGAGCGCGAAGGAAAAGGACATGGGCAAACGGCCTGTGACCCGTACCGACCATCAAGTCTGTGCGACCTGCCACGCCGATCAGTACAACTCCTTTGTAAAACTTAACTACGCTTCACAAGCGCGTCTGGAGAAGGCTAGCTTCAAGAGCCGTTCGCCGCTGTTCGATAAGTTGATGGAAGGCTATGGCTTCACCATCGAGCACTCCGAGCCGCGTTCGCACGCCTTTATGCTGGTCGATCACCTGATTATGGACCGTACCTATGGCGGCCGTTTCCAGCTCAAAGACTGGATGCATGTCTCGGATGCTGAAGGTGCTGTTAAGGGTGCGTGGAATGTCCTGACCGACAAAGAGCCTTCGACCTCTGAGCAGAAGAAATTCTTGGCGCAGACAGTGACCGCCGCCAACCCGGTGTGTCTGAACTGTAAGACCCAAGACCATATCCTCGACTGGAAGTACATGGGCGAGAAGGATCCGAAGGCCAAGTGGGATCGCACCTCTAAGGTGGTTGATTTTGCCCGCGAGCTCAAGCATCCGCTCAACTGCTTTATGTGTCATGACCCGCACTCGGCCGCACCGCGCGTCGTGCGTGATGGCCTGATCCATGCCGTGGTCGACCGTAAACTGGGCACCTATCCGATGGATGCGGCCAAGAGCGCTCAGATCACGATGAAGAAGGTGATGTTCCAGCGCGATGGCAAGGATTTCCGTGCGATTGGTCTGTTGTCCAAACCGGACTCCAACCTGATGTGCGCCCAGTGCCATGTGGAATACAACTGCGGTCCTGGCTTTGACTTGGGCGATGCGGCGACGGGTAAGGCTCCGGAGGTCATCAAGATGTCTGACCCGCGTACCAACTTGTTCCCGTGGACCGATGTCATGGGCTACAAGAAGGTTATGACCAAGGACTACAACTTCAAGGACTTCAAACACGCCGGTACGGGTGCCTTGTTGGCCAAGATCCAGCACCCGGAGTTTGAGACCACTTGGGGTTCCAAGCACGAGCGTGCAGGTGTGGAGTGTAAGGATTGTCACATGCCGAAGACCAAGGCCTCTGCCGATGCCAAGCCGTTTACATGGCATGGCCAGCAAAGTGCGCGCAACATGACGCAGGACACCTGTGCCAAGTGCCATAAGGGTTGGACGGTGGAAGAGTCGAAGTATCAGATCGACGCGATCCAGAACTATACCCGTGGCAAGATGACCAAGGCCGAGTTCTGGATCGCCCAGCTCATCGACGAGATGATCAAGGCCAAGGACAAGGGCGTGGACGAATTGACCATGACCAAGGCCAAGGAGTTCCAGTATGACGCGACCCTGTACTGGGAATGGTGGACGGCCGAGAACTCGGACGGTTTCCATAACCCGGAGATGGCGCGTGCCTCGTTGACTAAGTCGATCGATGCATCCAAGGACGGTATCAAGATGTTGCGTGATGCCATGGGCGCCGTTAAGAAGTAAACACGAGGCTTTATGACCTCTCTTGGGCCGGTCCCTGACCGGCCCTTTTTTTGACCCTATGTTTGAGGTGGTTTTTGACCCTGCGGTGGGTGTTATATTGATATGCCTCCCGTAGAGCCAAAAGCCGTTTCAGGTTATGCTTCTCCGTCTTTTATTTTTCGTCTTTTGTTACCTTCCTTTGTCGATGCAACTTTCCACCCATGACCTTGCCTGCCAACGCGGCGACCGCCGGCTCTTTTCGGGTCTGGAGGTGTGCGTGCGCGCTGGGCAATTGCTCTTGGTGCAGGGCGGCAATGGTCGTGGCAAGACCAGTTTTCTGCGCTTGCTTAGTGGCTTGGGCGAGCCGGAGGCGGGTGAGGTGCGCTGGAATGGCGTATCTATTGCCTCCGCAGGAGAGGATTATCAGCAGGCGATGGCCTATCTGGCGCACGCCAACGGGGTGAAGGACGACCTGACCCCGGTTGAGAATGTTCAAGTCCAAGCGGGCCTGCGTGGACAGCGCGTGAGCTGTGCCGAGATCGAGCCGGTGTTGGTGCGTATGGGCTTGGCGGCGTGTCTGGATCTACCGGCGCGGGTCTTGTCGTTTGGTCAGCGGCGGCGCGTGGCCTTGGCTAGCCTGTTGCTCTCCGGCGCGGCGCTGTGGATCCTCGACGAACCTTTGACCGGCCTAGATGTGCGCGGCGTGGCCGAGGTGGAGGGCCTGCTACGCGAGCATGTGCAAGGCGGCGGCATGGTGGTGATGACGACCCATCAGTCTTTGCAATTGCAGGGCGTAGAGATCGTGCCCTTACAGATCGGCCCGGTCATGCTGGGGCAGATGAGCCTTCCGACCGATGTGGCTGAGAGGGGCTGAGTGATGTGGCGCTTTCTCATGACGGTGATTCGCCGCGACCTGCTCTTGGCGGCGAGGCGCAAGGGCGATTGGCTGACCGCGCAGTTCTTTTTTATCATGGTGGTGAGTATGTTCCCGCTCGGCATCGGCGCCGACCCCGAGCAATTGCGTCGGGTGGCGGGCGGGGTGTTGTGGGTGGCGGCCTTGCTGGCCAGCCTCTTGTCTCTGGCGCGCCTCTATGCCGATGATCATCGCGATGGCTCCTTGGAGCAGATGTTGCTGTCGCCGCAGCCTACCGTGTTGTTGGCCTTGGGCAAGGCGATCGCGCATTGGTTGATCTTTGGCCTGCCGTTGTTGCTGATCGCCCCGCTGTTGGGGATGCAGTTTGCCTTGCCCTTGGAGGCGATCCTTGTGCTGGTGGCCTCGTTGGCGATAGGCACGCCGGTCTTGTCCTTGTTGGGCGGCATCGGCGCGGCCTTGACCTTGGGCTTGCGCGGCGGCGGTACCTTGTTGACCTTGTTGATACTCCCGCTGTATGTTCCTGCCTTGATCTTTGGCGCGGGCGCAGTTGATGGTGTCTTGGCGGGGATGGGCGCGGAGGCGCAGTTGTCGCTGTTGGGGGCGTTTATGGGCATGAGTCTGCTGATTGCGCCGTGGGTGACGGCGGCGGCGTTAAGGGTTTCGGTAGATTAGGAATGTTGCGATGAATCTTTATCACTATGCGGCTCCAGCAGCCTTTTATGGTTTGGCGGGGCGTTTGATCCCGTGGTTTGCGTGGGGCGCGGCCCTCTTTGCAGCGGCGGGTCTGTATATCAGCTTCTTTGTCGCACCGACCGATTTTCAGCAGGGCGAGGCCTATCGCATCATCTTTATCCATGTCCCGGCGGCGTGGATGTCGATGTTTATCTACATGGTGATGGCCTTTTGGTGCGCGATTGGCCTGGCCTTTAATACCCGCCTTTCGTTCTTGATGGCACGCGCCTTGGCGCCGACGGGGGCCTTGTTCTGTTTTCTCGCCCTATGGACCGGTGCGCTGTGGGGCAAGCCGATGTGGGGCGCGTGGTGGGTGTGGGATGCTCGCCTGACCTCCGAGCTGATCTTGCTGTTCCTCTATGTCGGCATCATGGCCTTGTGGGCGGCGATTGACGACCCTAAACGCGGTGACCGCGCCGGGGCCTTGTTGATCTTGGTCGGCGCGATCAATGTGCCCATCATCTATTTCTCGGTGAAGTGGTGGAATACCCTGCATCAAGGCTCGTCCATCAACCTGATGCAGGCGCCGTCGATGGCGGCAACCATGTTGATCGGGATGTTGGTGATGGCGATCGCGGCTTGGCTTTATACGATTGCGGTCGCCTTGGTGCGCGCGCGCGGCTTGGTCTTAGCGCGGGAACGGCATACGGAGTGGGTACAAAAGATTATCAAGGAGGCATGATGGTGTGGCAAAGTGCGGCCGATTTTTGGGCCATGGGGGGCTACGGCCTCTATGTTTGGGGTTCGTTTGGCGCGACCGCGCTGGGCGTGGCCCTTGAGGTTTGGCTGCTAGGGCGTGGACAACGCGCGGGCATCAAACAATTACAACGCATGCAACGCTGGGAGGCAGAATGAAGCCGCGTCATAAAAAATTGCTCGCCATTACCGTAGGGGTCGCTGTGTTAGGCATCGTCGTGGCCTTGGTGCTGAACGCGTTTAGTAGCAATCTGGTGTTCTTCTTCTCGCCCACTGAGGTTGTACAGGGCAAGGCGCCGAAGGATCGCGCTTTCCGCATCGGTGGCTTGGTCGAGATGGGCAGCGTCCAGCGCAGTGCCGATGGCATGACCCTGCGTTTTAAGGTGACGGACACGGCCGAGAGTATCGCAGTGACCTATCAAGGCGTGCTGCCCGACCTGTTCAAGGAAGGCAAGGGCGCGGTGGCCGAAGGACGGATGGGCGCCGATGGCCTGTTCACCGCCTCCACCGTGCTGGCTAAGCACGATGAAAATTACATGCCGCCCGAGGCCGCTAGCGCGATTGAACAAGCACAAAAGGCGAAAGCCACTTTAAAGGAATAACCGCATGATCCCTGAACTTGGTTTTTTTGCCCTCATCCTCGCGCTGTCCTTGGCGATCATCCAGTCCGTCCTGCCCTTGATCGGCGCGCAGACCGGTAATGCACGGTTTATGGCGGTGGCCCGGCCAGCGGCGCGGGCGCAGTTTCTCTTTGTCGTCTTGGCCTATGCCTGTCTGGTGACCTCGTTCCTGCTCAACGATTTTTCGGTGCGCAATGTGGCGACCAACTCGTTCTCGCAACTGCCGGCGGTGTATCGCTTTACCGCGTCGTGGGGCTCGCACGAAGGCTCGATGTTGTTATGGACGCTGATCTTGGCCTTCTGGACGATGGCGGTGAGCGTGCTGTCGCGTCGCCTGCCCGAAGACATGGCGGCGCGCGTGATCGGCATCATGGGCCTGATCTCGGTCGGCTTTTTATCGTTCTCGATCTTTACCTCTAATCCGTTTGAACGCCTATTGCCCGTGCCGATGGACGGGCGTGACCTGAACCCGCTGTTGCAAGACCCGGGCATGGTGCTGCACCCGCCGATGTTGTATATGGGCTATGTGGGCTTCTCGGTGGCCTTTGCCTTCGCCATCGCCGCCTTGTTGTCGGGCAAACTGGACGCGGCGTGGGCGCGCTGGTCGCGGCCGTGGACGACGGTGGCGTGGGGCTTTTTGACCGCCGGTATTGCGCTGGGTAGTTGGTGGGCCTATGTTGAACTGGGCTGGGGCGGCTGGTGGTTCTGGGATCCAACCGAGAACGCCTCGTTCATGCCGTGGCTGGCCGGCACGGCCTTGATCCACTCGCTGGCGGTGACAGAAAAACGCGGCGTATTCAAGGCGTGGACGGTGTTGTTGGCGATTACGGCCTTCTCTTTGTCCTTGCTAGGCACCTTCCTGGTGCGCTCGGGTGTGTTGTCGTCGGTGCATGCCTTCGCCACCGATCCGTCACGCGGCGCGTTCATCTTGGGCTTCTTGGCGGTGGTGGTCGGCGGCTCGTTGCTGCTCTTCGCCCTGCGTGCGCCAGCCATGGCCAGCGGCACGCGCTTCTCGGCCTTTTCGCGCGAGTCTTTGCTGTTGATGAACAATGTGGTCTTGGTCTCGGCCTTGGGTTCGGTGTTGTTGGGGACGCTCTATCCGTTGTTCTTGGACGCGCTCGGCATGGGCAAGATCTCGGTCGGCGCACCGTATTTTAACGCGGTCTTTGTACCGCTCATGGTGCCGGCCCTGTTCTTGATGGCGGTCGGCCCCTTGACGCGTTGGAAGGGGGCGAGCCTGCCGGAGATGGTGGTGCGTCTGCGTATCGCCTTTGTCGTGGCGATCGTGGCGGCAGTGGCCGTGCCGCTGGCGGCGGGCGAGTTCAAGCCGTGGGTCTCGGTCAGCGTGGGCTTGGCGGTGTGGATCGCCTATGGCGTGGCGCTGGGCTTTAGGGAACGGCTCAAGCATGGCGGCTCGTTGCGGAGCCTGCCGCGCGGTTTTTGGGGCATGCAACTGGCGCACCTGTCCATGGCCATCGGCATCGTCGGCATGGCGATGGTCTCCGGCTACGAGGACCAGCGCAATGTGAAGATGGCGGTGGGTGATACGGCGCAACTGGCCGGTTACACCTTCACCTTCAAGGGCGTTGAGGTCATCGAAGGCCCCAACTATCGCGCCGCACGGGGGCACCTAACGGTGCATCCTGAGAGCGGGAGTGACTTTGCCTTGAGCGCCGAAAAGCGCATCTACAACGCCGGGGGCATGCCGATGACCGAGGCGGGGATCGACTACGGCGTTTTCCGTGACATCTATGTCGCGATGGGCGAGGAGATCGAGCCACAGGTCTGGACGGTGCAACTGTTCTATAAACCCTTTATCGACTGGCTGTGGTTCGCTGCGGGCATGATGGCTTTGGGCGGTTTCTTGGCCGCGTCGGATCGGCGTTATCGCGTCGCCTTGAAAGCGAAGGATGCGGCATGAACAAGCGGCTGATTATGCTCCTGCCGCTCGCCGTCTTCGTGGTGCTGGCGCTGTTCTTGGGTAAGGGTTTGTTCCTGAATCCGCGCGAGGTGCCGTCGCCCTTTATCGGCCGCCCGGCACCGCAGTTTGCCTTGGCCGAGGTCGGCAATCCGGCGCGTAGTTTTAGCCCCAAGGAGATGCTGGGCAAGGTCTGGATGCTTAATGTCTGGGCGCCGTGGTGCGTGTCCTGCCGACAAGAACACGGCGTGTTGATGCAGTTGAAAGACCAAGGCGTGGTCATCGTCGGCCTCAACTGGAAGGACAAGGATAGAGAGGCGGCGGAGTTGATGGCGCGCATGGGAACGCCCTATGTTATTAACCTCGAAGACCTCGACGGGCGCGTTGGTATCGACTACGGTGTCACCGGCACGCCGGAGACCTTTTTGATCGATAAGCAAGGCATCATTCGTTACAAACAGACCGGGCCGATCAACGCCGAGGTGTGGACGGAAAAACTCGAACCGAGGATGAAGGAGATGGCGAAATGAAATGGGTGATGATGTTCATGGCGTTGGCTATGTCGGTCTCTGCCTTTGCCGGCGAGGCACAACCGGTTGGCGAAGACCCCAAGATCGAGGCGCGCCTCAATGTCTTGGCCGAAGACCTGCGTTGTCTGGTGTGTCAGAACGAGACCTTGGCCGGTTCGCATGCTGAGTTGGCCGAAGACCTGCGGCGCGAGATCCGCGATCAGATGAAACAGGGCAAGGACGATAAACAAGTGGTCGAATACCTGGTCGCACGCTATGGCGATTTCGTCCTCTACAAACCGCCGTTCAAACCGCTCACCGTGGTGCTGTGGTTAGGGCCGTTGGTATTTTTGTTGATCGGTGCGCTCACCTGGTGGACGATTTTGAAACGCCGTCGCGCCCAGCCGGACGCGATGGAAAACATTAAAACGCGGCCAGAAGCCGCACGCATCTTAAATGGAGACGCAGAATGAGCATGGATCTTTGGATGTTTATGGGTATCGCCGTGGTGGCGATTGCCGTCGCCCTGATTTGGGTCTTGCCGTCCTTGTTACGCACACCCAAGGCGCACGACTCCGAACGCCGCGCCCTTAATATCGCGGTCTATCGTGACCAACTTAAAGACCTTGAAGGCGAACGCGACAGTGGTGCCCTCAACGCCGAACAATTTGAACAGGCTAAAATAGAAATCGAAGATCGTCTCAGTGAAGATGCCTTGCAAGCACAAACGGGCACGACTTCCAGTGACAAGGGCGGCCGTTGGGTGGGCTGGACGGTGGCGGGGGTATTGCCTGCCCTTGTCATCGGCATCTATGTCCTGCGCGGTGTCCCGGACATCTTGATTACGCCGGCCCTAGCAGCGGCGCCGAAGGCTGAGGGGGCCAACCCCCACGGCGAGGGCGATATGACGACTAATATGGCGGCCAATATGGCGCAGATCGAGGCCGAGCTAGATAAGATCAAGCAGGCGACCGATGCGGCACCGAAAGACGGCCATGCGTGGTTCAAGTTGGCGATGGCCAATCTGGCGATGGAGCGTTTCCCCGTCGCCTTGGATGCCTTCAAAAAAGCGGCTGAATTATTGCCGAAAGAGGCGGGCATCTTCTCGCATTATGCCGAGGCGGTCGCGATGTCCTCAGGCCGCAACCTAGAGGGCGAGCCGATGCGCCTAGTGCGCAAGGCCTTGGAGTTGAATCCGCTTGAGCCTAAGGCCCTAGAGATCGCCGGCATCTACGCCTATCAGAACAGCAACTGGGCGCAAGCGGCCTATTACTGGAAGGCCTTGTTGAAGCAGATGAACGAGGCGGATAAGCAGTCGCCGTATGCCAAGAGCATCGCCGAGGCCGAGCGCGATGCACGCGGTAAGGCCGAGGCTGGCATGGCCGCGATTGGCGGCAAGGCGGAAGGTGCCAAGGCAAAACCTAAGGTCGCTGCAGGCCCCGGCGTCGCCGGTCGCGTGGAATTGGCGGCCGAGTTGAAGACCAAGGTCAAACCGGATGACACCCTCTTCCTCTTTGCCCGTGCCGGTGAAAATGGCCCGCCGATGGCGGTGATGAAGGCCAAGGTCAGCGCCCTGCCGCTCGATTTCGTCCTCGACGACAGCATGGCGATGTCGCCGGACATGGCCATCTCCAAGGTGCCGGAGGTCGTGTTGACGGCGCGTATCTCTAAGTCGGGACAGCCCAAGGCGGTAACGGGCGACCTAGAGGGCAAGCTCACGGGCGTCAAGGTCGGCGCTAAAGGGGTTAAGTTGGTGATTGATCGCATCCAGCCTTGATTCGTCACACGGCCATATGCGGCCTAGAATGCCGACAAAACCACACGCGGGGAAGGCGTCATGTTTGAGTCTGCAGAATTGGGGCATACGCTAGACAGGGCCGCTTACGCTGAGGCGGAGCCGGCACTGCGTCAGGCTCTGTTGGCGGCGCAGTATGCGCTGGGGGAACAGCGGCGTTTTTCAGTGGTCATCTTGGCCTCTGGCATCGATGGCGCTGGACGGCGCGAAGCGGTCAACCTACTCAACGCCTGGATGGATCCGCGCCAGATCGAATCCCATGGCATGGGCGAGCCATCCGATGAGGAGCGGGAGCAGCCGCCGATGTGGCGTTTCTGGCGACGACTTCCGGCCAAGGGTAAGACGGGTATCTTTCTTGGGACATGGTACACCGCACCCTTGCTGGAACGGGCCATGAACGGACTCGATGCACACGCCTTTCATGAACAAATCGAAGATATTGCCCGCTTTGAGCGCATGCTCACCGATGAGGGTGTTCTCGTTATCAAACTGTGGTTTCACCTCTCTAAGGCGCGCCAGAAGCAGCGTCTCAAGAAACTCGAAGAAGACCCACAACTGCGTTGGCGTGTGACCGAGCGTGATTGGCAACATTTTAATCGCTACGATGATTTTCATGCGGCGAGTGAGCAGTTTGTCCGTATCACCAGCACGGTCAATGCGCCGTGGCACATCATCGATGGCAGCGATGTGCGTTATCGCAGCATCACTATGGGTGGCATCGTCTTGTCCGCCTTGCAGATGCGCTTGGACCAAGAGGCCGAACGGTTAGCGGCTACGCAAAAGGCGCTGGCCAAGAAGCCCGCTAAGGCCGCGCCCGTCGCGCCCATCTTGGGCCTGCGCGATAATCTACACATCCTCAGCGCGCTGGATCTGCGCCAAGGTCTTAGCAAAAAAGACTACGATCAGCAGCTAGAGGCGTTGCAAGGGCGACTCAATATCTTGACCCGTCATCCCAGTTTCAATCGCATCTCGGTCGTCATGCTCTTTGAGGGTAACGATGCTGCCGGCAAGAGTGGGGCGATACGCCGCGTCACTGGGGCCATTGATGCGCGTTATTACCATATCGTCCCGATCGTCGCGCCTACTGACGAAGAACGGGCGCACCCCTATCTCTGGCGTTTCTGGCGCCAACTCCCACGGCGCGGGCGTTTTGCCATCTTCGATCGCTCGTGGTATGGGCGCGTCTTGGTTGAGCGCATCGAGGGGTTTTGTCGCACCGAGGACTGGTCACGCGCCTATGGCGAGATCAACGACTTTGAAGACCAGATGGTGCGCCACCACACTGTGGTCCTCAAGTTCTGGCTCGCCATTAGTAAGGACGAGCAGCTGACGCGTTTCAAACAGCGCGAGGCCACCGAGTTCAAGCAATACAAGATCACGGATGAGGATTGGCGTAACCGCGATCGTTGGGATGACTATGTGCATGCCGTGTGCGATATGGTTGAGCGCACCAGTACGGCCCATGCGCCGTGGACCTTGGTCGAGGCCAACGATAAGTATTTTGCCTGCGTTAAGGTGTTGACTACCCTGTGCGAGCGTATCGAGGCGGAATTAAAGCGTCTCACTGCGCAGGACAAAGGCAAGAAACGGGGCAAGAAGTCTATTGGTTGATTTGAGACCGCGCGCATTGCCCTTCAGAACGGCAAAGCTTAGGCGTAAGATGATGCCTATGTCTGTTCATCTTGGAGTGCATCATGGCCCACCCGCTTGCTGGAAAACCCGCTCCCGTTGAATCACTGACGGATATTGCCGCGTTGTTGGCGGCCTACCACGACCGACCCGATGTCAGTGTCAGCACACAGCGCGTGGCCTTTGGCACCAGCGGTCATCGCGGCAACGCCTTTGCGCGTAGTTTTAACGAGGCACACATCCTCGCCATCGTGCAGGCGGTGTGTGAATATCGCGCCGCACAGGGCATTACGGGGCCGCTGTATCTGGGCAAGGATACGCACGCCTTGTCTGCGCCTGCTGAGCGCACGGCCTTGCAGGTCTTGGCGGCGCACGGGGTCGATACGCGCATTCAGGCCGATGACGGTTTTGCGCCCACGCCGGTCATCTCACGCGCCATCTTGGCGTGGAATGCCGATGCCGGGCGCCCACGGGCCGATGGTCTTATCATCACGCCGTCGCACAATCCGCCGCAGGATGGCGGTATCAAATACAACCCGCCGCACGGCGGCCCGGCCGATACCGATGCCACCGGCTGGATCGAGCAACGCGCCAATGCGCTCATGGCCGAGGGTAATCAGGGCGTGCGGCAGGTGTCCTATGCGGTGGCGATGGCGGCGACCACCACCCATGCAGAAGACCTTGTCATGCCCTATGTCGCTGATCTGGCCAGCGTGATCGACATGGATGCGATTCGTGCGGCGGGCCTGCGTATCGGGGTCGATCCCATGGGCGGCGCGGCGGTGGCCTATTGGCGGCCGATTGCCGACTATTACGGGTTAGACCTCACGGTGGTCAATCCGCGTGTCGATCCGGCCTTTGCCTTTATGACGCTGGATCACGATGGCAAGATCCGCATGGATTGTTCCAGCCCCTACGCGATGGCCGGTCTGGTCGGTTTGAAGGATGCCTATGACATCGCGTGGGGCAACGATGCTGATGTCGATCGGCACGGCATCGTCACCCCCTCCGTCGGCCTGATGAACCCTAATCATTTCCTCGCGGTGGCCATTCACTATCTGCTCACGCACCGACAACAGTGGTCGGCAACGGCGGCGGTGGGCAAGACCTTGGTGTCCTCCGCGATGATAGACCGCGTGGTGGCGGGGCTGGGGCGGCGCATGGTCGAGGTGCCGGTCGGTTTCAAATGGTTCTCGCCCGGCCTATTCGACGGCAGCATTTGTTTTGGCGGCGAGGAGTCTGCCGGCGCGGCCTTCTTGCGTCGTGATGGGACGGTGTGGACGACCGATAAGGACGGCATCCTTCTCGGCCTGTTGGCGGCGGAGATCACCGCCGTGACCGGCGCCGACCCGGGCCGCTATTACCAAAAACTGGTTGCCGAATATGGTGCGCCGGCCTATGTGCGCATCGACGCCATTGCGACCCCCGCGCAGAAGGCCGCCTTCAAGAAGTTGACCGCAGACCGTGTCACCGCCACCACCTTGGCCGGCGATGCCATCACCGCGCGCCTGACCCACGCCCCCGGTAACGGCGCGGCCATCGGCGGTCTCAAGGTGACGACTGACAACGGCTGGTTCGCCGCACGACCTTCCGGCACAGAAGATATTTACAAACTCTACGCCGAGAGCTTTAAGGGGCCAGAACACCTCGCCGTTATCGTCAGCGAGGCGCAAGCCATGGTGACGGCAGCGCTGACCTAGAGGGCTGGCTACTCGTTTGTCCGTGGCTATTCCTTGATGATGTGAGATGCGCCCTGTCCGGGCGCGTCGGTATATCGGATTGATCAATCTGCTATCCACCCATAAGAATAAAATATGGATGGATAAAAATAATCCTTGACAGTTGACAAAGATCAATTATTCTCCGCGCAGTCCTGAGACTTTGGGGCTAGGTTGGCGACCCTAAGGTGTTTTAGGGGTGCCTATTGGCTAGGGTGTTATTCAGAGGAGATTCAACGATGAAAATGATTGAAGATGCGATCGGTTCTATCAGCGGTATCCTAGGCTCTACTGTCGCGCTCGGCATGGTTCTTGCCGTTGCTTTCCTTATGGTGGACATCTTATTCGGTAGTCAGACGAATATCGTTGCAAATGTAACTGGAGTGATTCGTAGCTTTACCGCGAATGGCCTGGTGGGCTTGATTGCGCTCATCGTTTTTGTTGCCATGTTTAATCGTAAATGACATGGGGCGTTCCGGGCTGTCATGGTCTGGAACGCATAGATCATTAACTAAGGAGACTCTATGACTTTTGTAACTGACAGTATTAGCACATTGACCGGCTGGTTACGCGCGGCATCTGAACTGGGCATGACCTTGGTGCTCACCTTTATTTTGATTGATGTTTTGTTCCCTGGAACCACAGGGGTGCTGACCAATCTATCGGCCGTGGTAGGGGGGTTTGCTAAGGAAGGGTTGGCCGGGCTAATCGCGTTGTTGCTCTTTTTGGTTTTGGTCAAAAAGTAGTCTCTATTTTTGGCAAAAAATCCTCGCCTTTGGGCGGGGATTTTTTATGGCTCTATGTGGTTTGTAGTGGGTAGACATAGCCTGTCGCAACGACAACAAGGAGCCAGTAAACGACCGACTTGCGTGCATACGGTCGCTGGGCGATATAAAAAGTGCTGCGGGAGCGCGGGCGTCTCGCCTGCCGGCGGGCTGAAAGCCCGCGTTCCCTACAGGGCGGACACCCACTCTAAATCACATAGAGCCTTTTTTATGCTCGCCCATCAGCGGTCGCATGGCGGTGAGCAGGCTGGCGAACAGCGCGGGGTGTTGTTTTTCTTGATCGGCGAGCATCTGTTTGATCTGGTAGCGTTGCATCGGCATCGAAAAACATGCCGGGCAGTTTTCAAAGATGACCGGCAAGGGGGCGCGTTCGGCGAAGTCGCGCATCTGTCGTTCGCGGGCATAGACCAAGGGGCGGATGACGCGCACATCGCCGGCGTCGTTGACATAGTTTGCGCCCATGGTGCGCAGTTTGCCGCCAAAAAACGCCGACATCATGAAGGTCTCGGCAAAGTCGTCGAGGTGTTGCGCCAAGGCCAACACGCCATAGCCGTTTTCACGCGCCACGCGGTAGAGGATGCCACGCCGCATACGCGAGCAATAGGCGCAAAACGAGTCGCCTTTCATGTGTTCTTCGGCCGAGGCCAGGATGGGCTGTGACTCGTAAAAATACGGCAGACCGAGCGCGGCGACATAGGCTTTAAGCGGTGAGGGATCGTATTCCGGCGATTGCGGATCGACCGTGCAGCAGGCCAGTTCAAAGCGCACTGGCGCCTTGGCGCGCAGGTTCAAGAGGAGGTGCAAGAGCGAGAGACTGTCTTTGCCGCCCGATAGTCCGAGCAGGATGCGGTCGCCGTCTTGGATCATGCCGTAGTCGCCGATGGCGCGACCGGCGGCGCTCAGCAAGGGCTTGGGTGGCGGTATGGGTTGTGGGTCGGTCACAACAATGGGCGCAGCAGGTTTTCTAGGCTGGCCTCGTCAAACATCCCGACGCGGCTACCGGCGGCCGCGCCACGGCGGTCGATGACCAGCGTGTAGGGCAGGGCGCTGGCCTTGTTACCGAGCGCGGCGGAGAGTTGGGAGCCGCCGTTTTCGCCCAGATAGATGGGGTAGTTGGTGGGTTTGGCGGTCAGAAAGCGCTGCACATTTTCGGGCGCATCGAGGGCGATGCCGATGAATTGCACCCCGTCCTTGCCGTATTTCGCTTGCAAGGCCATGAAGCCGGGCATCTCGGCGCGGCAGGGCGGACACCACGGTGCCCAGAAATTGACGACGACGACCTTACCGCGATGTTGCGCCATCGGTTGTTGTTTGCCTTGGGTGTAGGGCAGGGTGGCGCCCCAGAAGGCGGCGGTGTCGGGGCCGTCGGCCTTGGGCGCAGGCGTCTTGGCGATGAACCAAGTGAGGCCCATCAAGAGGATAAAGCCGATGGCGGTGCCGATGAGATAGGTGCGTTTCATGGTGTCAGGCCTTTGCTTAGGCTTTCCAAGAAGGCCTCCGGTTTTTCGTAACCGATGACCTTGTAGGGGCTTTCTTTGCCGTTGCGGTCGAAGAAGATGATGCCCGGCGGGCCGAACAGGCCGAAGCGTTTGAGCAGGGCCTTGTCGTCGGCACTGTTGGCGGTGACATCGGCCTGCAATAGGACGACACCGGCCAAGCGTGCCTGGACACCCGGGTCGCTGAAGGTAAAGGATTCCATCTCTTTGCACGACACGCACCAGTCGGCGTAGAAATCGAGCATGACGGGTTTGCCAGCGTTGCGGGCAATGGCGGCGTCGAGTTCGATTACGCTCTTGACGCGTTCAAACTTGAGGTGCTGTTTTTCGGTGGTCGCGCCGCCGCCGCTGAAGACGGCGAGGGGTTGCAGAAGGTCGCGGCTACCGCCCAAGACGCCGATCATCAGGGCTAGACCTGCGGTTAGCATCAGGACGCCAAAGGCCTTCCAGAGGCGTGGCCAGCCGACATGGGTCTGGTCGAGCGCGCCGAGGTGTACACCGTAGGGGATGAGCAAGGCTGCCCACAACAGCATGGTCAGCCATGCGGGTAACAGCGGTTGAATCAGCCAGATGGCGACGGCGAGGAGCATAACCCCGAAGACGCGTTTGACCGCGTCCATCCAGCCGCCAGCGCGCGGTAACAACGCACCCGCTGAGAGGCCGATCAGCAACAGAGGCATACCCATGCCGAGGGCCATGACAAAGAGGGCGACGCCGCCTAAGACCATGTCGCCGGTCTGGCCGATGTAGATCAGCGCACCGGCCAAGGGTGCGGCGACACAGGGGCCGACGATGAGGGCGGAGAGTGCGCCCATGCCGAAGACGCTGGTGAAGTGGCCACCATGCAGGCGGTTACTGGTCTCGGTCATGCGGCTTTGTAGGCTGCTCGGCAGTTGCAGCTCGTAGAAGCCGAACATGGACAGGGAAAGTAGGACGAAGATGGCCGCGCCGGTGCCGAGTGCCCAGCCTGTTTGTAAGGCGGCCGACAAGAGCGTGCCCGACATCCCGGCGGCGACCCCGGCGGCGGCATAGGTGATGGCCATGCCGAGGACATAGGCGAGGGCGAGCAGGAAGCCGTGCATCTTGGTGACCTTGGCGCCGTGACCGACGATGATGCCGGACAAGATGGGGATCATGGGGAAGACGCACGGGGTCAGGGCGAGTAAGAGGCCAAAACCGAAGAAGGAGGCGATGACCAGCCAGAAACTGCCGCCCTTGAAGAGACCGGTAACGGCATCGGTCTCGGACGCGGGCTGCGCCACGGCGGGGTTCGCCGCGTTGCCGAGGTCACCCAATGTGTAGCGTTGTTCGATGGGGGGGTAGCAGATGCCCGCCGCCTCGTTGCAGCCTTGCCATGAGGCCTCAATGATGACGCCCTCGTTGGCTTTGATGCCGCCCAGTGGTGCGCTGGCCGTGAAGTCGCGGTGGTACACCGCCATGCGGCCAAAGTTGGGGTCGTCTTTATCGTCGGCCTTGGGGAAGGCGATCTTGCCGAGTGTGGCGCCCTGCGGTTGTTTGACCGTGAGGCGGATCTTGTCGCGGTAGAGGTAATAGCCATCCGCCACACTAAAGTGAGCGGTGACGAAGTTGCCATCGCGCTTTAGGGTTAGCTTGAAGGCCTCTTCTGCGGGCAGCACGGGGGCGGGGAGCGTGGGGATAGGGTCGCCGGCCAGGGCATTGAGTCGTGCGATGAGGTCGTCGCGCGTGGGGGCGGTGGGGGTGATGACGCTAGGATCGAGGCGAATCTCGCTGTCCATCGGCGGGTAGCAGAGGCCGACATCGGCGCAGCCTTGTGAGGTGACCTTTAAGGTAAACGGGCCGCTGGCCTTGACCGGTAGGTTGACGCGCAGCTCGCCGCGCCAGATCTCCATCCGGCCAAAGTTTTCGTCCTCTTTGATCTTGCCCTTGGGCAGATCAAAGGTGCCAAGTTCGGCCCCGAGTGCGCTGATCTTGATCTTGGCGCGGTAGAGGTAATAGCCCTTTTCAATCTTAAAACGCACCTCGATGGTGTCTTTTTTGACCATCTTGGCGCTGATCTGGAAGGCCTTTTCGGGGTCGATGGGCTCGGCCGAAGCGTGTGCATTGATGCTGAGGAAAAGGCTAAGCAGGACAAGTAGGTAGCGCATTCGGGTACTCCGGTCTAAGGCAGGGGCTTGGCTAAGGTTTCTTGGTTGACCCAGTCAAGATAGGCTGGCGTGCCTTGGGCGTCGCGCAGGGTGATGATCTCGGGCAGGGTGTAGGGGTGGTGTTGTTTTAGAAAGCGCTCTAGCGCATCATAGCGTGCGGCCGTGGTCTTGATGGATAGCGGTACTTCCTGCGCCGTTTCGATGCCACCCTGCCAACGGTAGATGGATGCGATCGGCGCACCGATCTGCACGCACGCGGCGAGGCGTGCCTCGACCAGTTGGCGGGCCAAGGTCTGCGCGCTTTGGAGATCAGGCAATGTTGTCATCACAATCAATAAGGGTTCGATCATGAGGGTTAGGGTAACAGGTGTAAATGGGGCATGGCTTGCGATTATAGTCTTAGCCTTCCCTGTGTTGGAATCAGTTGGAATCTACTATGTCTGGCAGGCGGTCGGGGCATGGACGCTCCTTTGGTTGCTTTTGGATATGTTTCTGGGGGCCAGCCTGTTATTTCATGTGCAGGTCGGTTGGGCGATGCAGTTGATGGCTTTGATGCAAACAGGGGCCACGCCGTGGGCGGCGTTGAGTCGCGTCAGTCTGCGCTTGTTTGCCGGCATCTTGTTGATCATCCCCGGGCCGATCAGCGATGTGATGGCCGTGCTGCTGCTCATCGCGTCTATCGTGTGGCGGCCCGCTAGCGTTGCGCCCTCGTCGTCACCTGCCTTCGATGGCAGCATCGAAGGCGAGTTTCGCCGCGTGGACGACCCCGCTTTACCGCCGCGTTGATCGCCATCTGTCTGCGGACAGCGTAAAATAGCACCATTTTGTCAACCTCTCGGCCTCTCTATGACCACTCAAACCTCTTACACCTACCGTGACGCGGGCGTCGATATGGCGGCGGGCGATTCCCTCGTCGAGCGCATCAAACCGCACGCACGGCGCACGATGCGCCCCGAGGTCTTGGGTGGCATCGGCGGTTTTGGTGCGCTGATGGAACTGCCCAAGAAGTATAAAGAGCCGGTCTTGGTCTCCGGTACCGACGGCGTGGGGACGAAGCTGAAGCTGGCCTTTGAGATGAATAAGCACGACACCATCGGCCAAGATCTGGTCGCGATGAGCGTCAACGATATCCTCGTGCAAGGTGCCGAGCCGCTGTTCTTCCTCGACTATTTCGCCTGCGGCAAGTTGGATGTCGATACCGGCGAGGCCGTGGTGGCGGGCATTGCCACGGGCTGCGTGTTGTCGGGTTGTGCCTTGATCGGCGGCGAGACGGCGGAGATGCCGGGCATGTATCCGCCGGGTGAATATGACCTCGCCGGCTTTGCGGTGGGCGTGGTGGAGAAGACTAAACTCATCACCGGCTTGCAGATTCAGCCCGGCGATGCGGTGTTGGGGCTGGCCTCCAGCGGCATCCATTCCAACGGCTATTCGCTGGTGCGTAAGTTGATCGAGGTCAGCGGCGTTGACCTCGCCGCCGATTTCCACGGCCAGCCCTTCGGCCACGCGCTGTTGGCACCGACCCGTATCTATGTCAAATCACTGTTGGCCTTGATGGCCGAGTTGACGGTCAAGGGCATGGCGCACATCACCGGCGGCGGTCTGACCGAGAATATCCCGCGCGTCTTGCCGCCGGGCACGGCGGTGGCGATTGATGTCGCGGCGTGGTCGTTGCCACCGGTGTTCCAATGGCTGCAACAGACCGGGAATGTCTCCGATCACGAGATGCGCCGCACCTTCAACTGCGGCGTGGGGATGGTCGTCATCGTCGCCGTCGCGGACGCGGAACGGGCGACGCAGTTCCTGACCGCGCAGGGCGAGACGGTCTATCGTCTCGGCGAGGTTGTCGCCACGGCCGATGCGCCGCATGTACAGTATCGCTAAGGCGGCATGACCCGCCTCGTCATCCTGATCTCGGGTCGCGGCTCCAATATGGAGGCCTTGCTTGCAGCCGACCTGCCGGTCGAGTTTGCGGCGGTGATCAGCAATCGGGCCACCGCACCGGGCCTGCAAACCGCAGCGGCGCGGGGGATTACGACGGCGGTCGTTGACCACACGGCCTACGCCGACCGCGCCGCGTTTGATGTTGCGCTGATGACTGAGATCGACCGCCATCAGCCCGATCTCGTCGTGCTGGCCGGTTTTATGCGCGTCTTGACCGATGCCTTTGTCCACCATTACGCGGGGCGGTTGATTAATGTCCACCCCGCCTTGTTGCCCGCATTCCCCGGCCTGCACACGCACGAACGCGCCTTGGCTGCGGGGGTTAAATTGCATGGCTGCACGGTGCATTTTGTCACCCCCGAGGTCGATGTCGGCCCCATCGTCATCCAAGCGGCGGTGCCGGTGCTGGACGATGACACGGTGGACAGCCTCGCGGCGCGGGTCTTGGCGGAGGAACACCGCATCTTCCCGCAGGCGATCCGTTGGTTTGCCGAGGGGCGCGTGTCGATCACGGCGGGGCGCGTGTTGCTCAGGCCGCCGACCGGCACACCGCACGCGCTAATTTCGCCGCCGCTGGATGACTGATGCGGCACGCGGCCTACCGCCCGCCAACGCTCTTCGGCCTGGCCATCGTAGCCTCCGTTATGTTGCACCTCACGCTGGCCGCCACGCCGTCGGCATGGTGGGCGACTCTGATCCCCGCAGAGGAGATTGAGTTTCCGATTGACGCGGTATTGGCCGAGGCGTTACCGACGACTGTGGCGGCACCCGTCCCTATTTCTGCACCCGTCCCCGTCCCCGCCCCACCGCCGCAACCGGTGGTTGCTGAGGCCAGTCCTCCTCCTGCCCCCTCGGCG
>QYQG01000001.1 GCA_007280375.1 Betaproteobacteria bacterium | reverse complement strand
TATCTCTTGTTATTGATTATGGCCACGCTGGTGGTGATCTTATGAGCGAGGTGTATTGGTTTAATCACGCGGCCTTGCCGCTCTTGGCCTTGCTACAACTCGTGCCTGTCATCGGGGCTGCGTGGGTCTGGCGTTTGGCTCGTGACAACCCGGCGCGACCGGCAAGCGTGCGACTGGGCCGTGTCTTTGCATTGCTGGAGCTAGGCCTAGCTATCGCGCTCTATCGGGGGATAGATACCAGTACGGCCGTGCTGCAGTTTGCGGAGTGGCTGCCGTTGGTGGGGCCTATTGCCTATCATGCGGCGGCCGATGGCGTGACGGTGTTGTTCGTCTTGTTGGTGGCCTTATTGGTGTTGTTGCTGGTCATCTACAGCCTCGTGCGCGAATTGCCGAACGCGGGACGCTTGCTGGCTGTTATGTTGGCCTTGGAAGGGGTCTTGATGTCGCAGTTAGTGACGGTCAATCTCTTCTGGTTCGTGGCGAGTTCGGCCGCTGAGATCGCCTTGGTCGGCTATTTGTTGTGGTTCTGGGCGACCTCGCCGGAGAAGGATGTGATGCTGGCGCGGTTCTACCAGTTTCAGGGCACGGGGATTGCCTTGCTCCTGCTGGGAACGCTGGTCTTGGGATGGAGTCATGCCCATGCGACCGGCGAGTGGAGTTTTGATCTGCTCGACCTGACGCGGGTACCGGTGGAGGCCCGCGTTGCGCCTATCGTGTTCTTTATGCTGTTTTATGGACTGGGTGTGCGCACCCCGATCTTTCCCTTGCACGGTTGGCTGCCCGTGGTGGCGCAACATGGCAATGTCGCGATTGCGCCGGTGTTTCTATTGGGCATCAAGATAGGCATCTTCGGTCTGCTGCGCTATGTGTTGCCGATCTTGCCCGAGATGGTGGTTGAGTGGCATCTGTTCGTGGTGGGGTTTGCTGCGGCGGGGGTGTTCTATGCGGCGCTCTTGGCCTTTCAGCAATCCGATCTGCGCCGTTTGCTGGCCTTCGCGGTGATCTCGCATACGGGATTGTTGATCATGGGGATCTTCGCCTTGCATCCTATGGGGTTTCAGGGCGGCGTGTTGTTGACGGTCAACTTTGGGCTTGCGGTCACGGCCATGTGGATGATGACGGGTTTTGTCTATCGTCGCACGCACACCACGATATTGGCCCGACTAGGGGGCTTGTTTGACCGCATCCCACTGATTGGCATTACTTTTTTGGTGGGCGGCCTTGCTATTGTCGGGATGCCGGGTACGCCAGGTTTCGATGCCGCGCATCTGGTGTTAGAGGCCTCGATAGAGCGTTTTGGTGCCTTGCCGACGGTGGCGGCGGCCTTGGGTAATGTGGCGGCGGCGGGTTTTTTGCTCTACGCCTTTCAGCGCGCTTTTTTGGCAGCGCGCGATCAGGCACTCGATCGGGAGGTGGAACGCGCTAGCCGCGAAGAACTCTGGGTGGTGGGGGTCATGATGACGGTCTTGCTCGTGGCGGGGTTCTATCTGGAACCGTGGTTGAGATTGGTTGAGGCGCCGTTACAGGGTCTTGCCAGTCATTTTGTGGGCGTGAAGGGGCTGTAATGGACGCGATGTGGTTGGAGATGCCCTTGCTCTCTTTGCTCTTTATGACCTTGCCCATCGGTGCGGCGTTGACATGGTTTTGGCCGCGTCCGGAGCAGGCGCGGGTCATCGCACTGGGGACGGCGTTGCTGGATCTGGTCATTGTTGGGGTGATCCTATCCCGTTTTGACCCGACTCAGGCGGGCTATCAATTGGTCGAGCAGGCGCGTTGGATCCCGAGCCTGCCGGTCAACTATCTGGTCGGTGTCGATGGCTTGTCGGTGTTCTTCTTGCCAACCACGGTGCTGCTCTTTATTGGGGTTATCGTGGCCTCGTGGAACACGGTGATGTCGCATCAGCGCCTCTTCTTTAGCCTCTTGTTGCTCTTGGAGACGACGACGCTAGGCATCTTCTGTGCGCTGGATACCGTACTCTTCTTCCTCTTTTGGGAGTTGTCGCTGGTGCCCTTATATTTTTTGATCAGTTTGTGGGGCGTGGGGCCGAACCGGCGTTATGCGGCAATGAAATACGCGATGGTGATGTTAGCGGGTGGGGCTCCCTTGTTGTTGGGTTTTGTTTTGCTCGCTTTCAATCATGCCGACCTAACGGGGGCGTTGGCCTTTGACCTGCCCTCCCTGTTGGCGACCCCCGTGCCGATTGAGACTGAGCGCGTGGTCTTCGCGCTCTTGTTCTTGGGCTTCGCGGTCAAGATGCCGGTCTTTCCGCTCCATACTTGGTTTCCGGTGGTCGCGATGGAGGGGCCGGTGGCCGTGGTTGCCTTGCTCGCCGGTTTGAAATTGGGCGTGTATGGCCTAATCCGTTTTGCCATCCCACTCGCCCCGGCGGCGGCGTTGGAATGGCATTGGGTCTTGGCGGGACTAGGGACGGTGGCGATCCTCTATGGTGCGGTGGCTGCGCTGGCACAAACGAATCTGCGCCGTATGATGGCCTATTCCAGCCTGTCTCATGTTGGGTTGATCGTGTTGGCGCTGTCGGCCTTTAATGTGCAAGGCTTGCAAGGCGCGGTGTTGCAACTGCTTAATTTCACCCTGGTGGCCGGTGGCCTGTTTATTGCGACCAGTTTCTTGTATCAGCGCGTTGGTTCGAGCGATGTCTTGAGCCTAGGCGGCGCGGCGCGTTCAATGCCTATCTTGGCCAGCCTATTCCTCGTCTTAGGCCTGGCTAGCTTGGGCCTGCCAGGGACCAGCGGTTTTCCGGCGGAACTATTGATGCTGATCGCGGCGCTCAAGACCCATACCGGCGCGGGGTTGGCGGCCTTGTTTGGCATGGTGCTGGGTGCTGCCTATTTCTTGAGCCTGTATCGACGCGCCTTTTTTGGCCCCATCACCAGCCCGGTGGTGCGCGATGCCGTTGATCTATTGCCCCGTGAGCGCGCGGTCTTGCTGGTCTTTGTGGGGCTTGTGATCGCTATAGGCCTCGCTCCCGGCTGGTTGTTGGAGATGTTGCGCCCTGCCGCCGAACTTTGGGTGGCGCGTCTCGCTATGGGTTAAATGTTAGACTCGGTCCCCATTCTTCCTGACTTTGGCGATTCGCAATAACTTAGTGAGCGGGTAACGAGTCTGGGCTAGAATACGCCCTTGTTCACGGTGTTTCGGCGTTTGTCATGACCCTTCAAAATACCCCGCAGCGGATCCGCGAAATCCCTTACAACTACACCTCGTTTTCTGACCGCGAGATCATCTTGCGTCTGCTGGGGGCAGAGGGCTGGCGCCTGATCGAGGCCTTGCGCGTGGGGCGGCGCACCGGACGGTCGGCGCGGATGTTGTTCGAGGTCTTGGGCGATATCTGGGTGGTGACGCGCAACCCGTATCTACAAGATGACCTGCTGGCGAACGCTAAACGGCGCGGCCTGCTTGTCACCGCCTTGCGCCATCGTTTGACCGAGGTCGATAAACGCCGCCAGGGGAATGAGCAGGTGGCCGCCTTGCTGGTCTTGGCGCATCAGGCGGTGGATGCCTTTGCCGCTGAGTTTACCGCGACCGAACGGCTGCGTCATGGTTTGACGAAGGCGCTCCTACATCACACGCGGCGCGATAATATCGCCTTCGATGGCCACGCCCGTGTGACGCATGTCACCGATGCGACGGACTGGCGGGTGGAATATCCGTTTGCGGTCTTGTATCCCGATCACGAAGATGAGATCCCGGCCTTGGTGGCCGAGTGTGTCGCGGCGGGCTGCAACATCATCCCGCGTGGCGGTGGTACGGGTTACACCGGCGGCGCGATCCCGCTGACCACGCGCGCCGTGATCATCAACACCGAAAAGCTCGATCGTTATGACGCCATCGAACAGCGCGTCTTGCCCGGCCACACCCTGCCTACGCCCGTGATCCGCTGCGGCGCTGGGGTGGTAACACGGCGCGTCATGCAGGCGGCGGAGGCGGCGGGCCTAGCCTTTGCGGTCGACCCGACCTCGGCCGATGCGTCCTGCATCGGCGGCAATGTGGCGATGAACGCCGGCGGCAAGAAGGCCGTGTTGTGGGGCACGGCGGTCGATAATCTGCTGTCGTGGCGGATGGTCACACCCGAGGCCGATTGGCTGGAGGTGACGCGCCTAGACCATAACCTCGGCAAGATCCACGACATTGAGATGGCGCGTTTTGAGTTGCGCCGCTGGTACGCCGATGGCCGTCCCAAGGGCGAGGTGGAGATCTTGTCTATCCCCGGCGCGACCTTCCGCAAGGCGGGCTTGGGCAAGGATGTGACCGATAAGGTCTTGGGCGGTCTGCCCGGCATCCAAAAAGAAGGCTGCGATGGCCTCATCACGCAGGCGACCTTTATCTTGCATCGCATGCCGCCGCAGGTACGCACGGTGTGCCTGGAGTTTTTCGGCTCGTCGCACGAGGCGGTGCCGGCCATCGTTGAGATCAAACGCTATCTGGATACGCGCCCCGGCGGCGTGGTGTTGGCCGGTCTGGAGCACCTCGACGCGCGCTATGTGAAGGCGGTCGGTTACGCGACCAAGGCGCATCGCACGGCGCGCCCTAACATGGTCTTGGTGGCCGATATCGCCAGCGATGACGAACGCTCGGTGGGCGAGGCCGCATCGATGATGGTGCGTCTGGCGAATGCACGGGGCGGTGAGGGTTTTATCGCCGTCAGCCCCGAGGCGCGTAAAAAATTCTGGCTCGACCGCGCCCGGACGGCAGCCATTGCCGCGCATACCAATGCCTTCAAGATCAACGAGGATGTGGTTATCCCGCTCGATAGGCTGGCCGACTACAGCGATGGTGTGGAACGGATCAACATCGAGCTGTCGATCCAAAACAAGCTCGAACTGCTTGATGCGCTAGAGGTCTTTTTGCAAGGCCCGTTGCCGTTGATCGAGGACGCGGATGAACTAGAAACGACGCATCCGGTGGATCTCGATAATGCCTTGACGGAGGATAGGCGCACCCGCGCCGTGGCCTTGATTGCCGCGTTGCGGCTGCGCTGGTCCGGCCTCTTACAGCGCCTCGACGAGGATGCGATCTTCCGCGCCCTGCAATCGCGGCAAGAAACCGTGTCGTGGAAGCGCGAGCTGCGCGCCGAGTTGCGGCGTATCTTTACCGGGCGCGAGTATGAACGCGTCCTCATCGGTGCGGAGGCGGTGCACAAAAAGGTGCTCAAGGGCCGCGTCTTTATCGCCCTGCACATGCACGCCGGCGATGGCAATGTGCACACCAATGTGCCGGTCAATTCGGACAACTACGCCATGTTGAAGACCGCCAATGCGGCGGTGGATCGCATCATGCACTTGGCGATGGCCTTAAATGGCGTGATCTCCGGCGAACACGGCATCGGCATCACCAAGCTCGATTACCTATCGCCTGAGGCCTTGGCCGCGTTTGCCGTCTATCGCCAAAAAACCGATCCCGAGCAGCGTTTTAACCGTGGCAAGTTGCAGCCGGGGGCGAATCTGGACAACGCCTACACGCCGTCGTTTTCCTTGCTGGAGACCGAGTCGCTGATCATGGAGCAGTCCGAGATCGGCGCGATTGCCGATTCGATCAAGGATTGTCTGCGCTGCGGTAAATGCAAACCGGTGTGCACCACGCATGTGCCGCGTGCCAACCTGCTCTACAGCCCGCGCGACAAGATCCTCTCGACCTCGCTGTTGATCGAGGCGTTTTTGTACGAGGAACAGACCCGGCGCGGGATCTCGATCCATCACTTCGATGCCTTTAACGATGTCGCCGACCATTGCACGGTCTGTCATAAGTGCAAAAATCCGTGTCCGGTCAATATCGACTTTGGCGATGTGTCGATGGCCATGCGTCATCTATTAAAACAGATGGGCAAAAAGCGTTTCTCGCCCGGCACCGCCTTGGCGCAGTTCTTCCTCAACGCCACCGATCCGGACGCGATCCGCTGGACGCGCAAGATTGCCATCGAATGGGGCTACACGGCGCAGCGCATCGGGCATCAGTTCGTGCGTTATCTAGGCCTAGGTGCGCCGCAACTGCGCCAGCCGGCGGCGACGACGCGACCGCAGCCGGTGCGCGAACAGATCATCCATTTCCTTAATCGCCCGCTCACCGACAAGCTGCCCAAGCAAACCGCGCGCGCCTTGTTGGGGCTAGAAGACGCCCGCATCGTGCCGATTATCCGCGACCCCGTGAAGACCGCTGAGGACAGCGAGGCGGTGTTTTATTTCCCCGGTTGCGGCTCTGAGCGCTTGTTCTCGCAGGTCGGGTTGGCCACCCAAGCGATGTTGTACGAGGTCGGCGCGCAGACCGTCTTGCCGCCGGGCTATCTGTGCTGCGGCTATCCGCAAGAGGCCGTTGGCGACCGTGAAAAGGGTGAATCCATCACCACCGCCAATCGCGTGTTGTTCCATCGCGTGGCTAATACGCTGAACTATCTCGACATCAAGACGGTCTTGGTCTCGTGCGGCACCTGTATGGATCAGTTGTTGAAGTATCAGTTTGAACGCATCTTCCCCGGCTGTCGTCTGCTCGACATCCACGAATATCTGGCCGAAAAAGGGGTCAAACTCGACACGGTGACGGGCGTGCGTTACATGTACCACGAGCCCTGTCATACGCCGATGAAGACTCAGCCCGGCGTGCAGGTCGCGGCCAAGCTGCTCGGCGCGCCGGTGGCCTTATCCGAACGCTGTTGTGGTGAAGCCGGTGCGTTTGCCGCTGCCCGCCCGGACATCGCGACTCAGGTGCGCTTTCGCAAACAGGAAGAGATCGACCGCGTCGCCGCCACCTTGCCCGGCGAGGGTCCGATCAAGCTACTCACCTCGTGTCCGTCCTGCCTGCAAGGGATTGCCCGCTATGAAGAATCCAGCGGCATCGATGCCGATTACATCGTGGTCGAATTGGCGCGTCATCTTTTAGGCGAAAACTGGCTTAACGACTATGTCGCCAAGGCCAATAACGGCGGTATCGAGCGGGTCTTGTTGTGACCGTAGCGTGCCCGCTGTGCACGCCCGTCGCCGCCGATCTCCTCTGGCAGGATGCCCTGTGCCGCGTGGTGTGGGTGGATGAGCCGGCGTATCCGGGGTTTTGCCGCGTCATCGTGCACGCGCATATCAAGGAGATGACCGATCTGCCGGAGTGCGATCGGCACCGCCTGATGGCGGTGGTGTTCGCGGCCGAGGTGGCCGTGCGCGAGGTCTGTCGGCCGGATAAGATCAACCTTGCCAGCTTAGGCAACCTAGTGCCGCATCTGCATTGGCATGTCATCCCGCGTTGGCAGACCGACCGCTGTTTCCCCGATGCAATCTGGGCCGCCGCGCGCCAAGACGGGGCGGTGCCTGCGCTGATGGCGCTAAGGCCACGGCTATCGGCGGTATTGGCGCGGCTGTTAGCGGGCTAAACCCTAGCGCGGGCGTTGCGCGCGCAAGACCTGGATCGCTAACTGGCGCACGGCGGTAAAGGGGATTGCCTCGGGGGCGGGGCTGTAACGGGCATGGTTGATGGCCGTTACGAGCGGCGTTAGGTCTGGCCCCAGACGGTGTTGCTGCATCTTTGCTTGCCACGCGTGTAAGCCCTGTGTGGCGGGCGCGGCGTGGGGTGCGAGCGCAAAGGCGCACACGGCCTCGGTGAGGCTGGCGAGATCGCGGGCCGCCCGTACGCGGCGCAATGAATGCCAGCGTGCCCGCCGCCAGCGGGTCAGGCGATAGAGCGACCACATCACCGCGAAGAATCCAAGCACGCCCGCGATGCCCTGTGCGGCTAAGATTAATTGGGCGTGTAAGGGGTTGACGACGCGGATGTGCTGCGCCTTGAGGCGTACCGTGACGAGTTGCCCGCGCTGTGGGTCGTAATAGGGAAAGGCGAGGGCGGGCGTGGCGATAGTCCCTAGCCTCGTGGGGACGGCATACAGGGTGACCTGTAAGTGATCCTCTTGTTGCAGCACCGTGGGCGGGTAGTGGGCGAAGAGGGGTGAGCCGCGCAGTTGGATGGCGAGCAGGTGTTGTAGGGCGAGCACGCTGTAGTCCCCGGTCACCGCGATGCGCCAGGCCACCGGGCGTTCGACGGCCCATGCGTGCGGCAAGGCCTCGGGGCGCACCGTGACGCGGCCGACCGGCGTCTCGGGGGGCAGCCACGCGGGGACGGGCTGGGCGATGAGGTGTGTCGTGGGGGGCGCGTAGCGCAGGCGTTTACCAAAGACGCTGGCCTCTAACATGGGCAAGGGTAGGGTCAGCGCACCGGCCACGGTCGGGGTGATGGCCCAGTGCCATCGATGCGCGTGACAGCGCTGTCCATCGATGACGGTGGTCGTAACCGGGGTTTCACCGAGAGGGCGACTGAGGATGGACTCGCTCATCGCCATGACGGGCCGGGTCCATAGCAGGCTGTTGTCATCGCAGGTCTCTAGGGTCAGGCGCACGGTTTGGCGAGCATAAAATCGCGCCGGTTCGGTCCAGGCCCGGAGGCGCACCTTGGGGATGGTTGGCGTCTCGTCCTGGACGGTGATGTGGGGCGCATGGGCGGGTAGCCCCAGATGGGCGAGCGGGTATGACCCGGTGCGCCGGGGATAGACGACCAGTTCCATGCTGTCTTCACGATCGTTGTGGCTTTGGCTCTGGGCGTAGATCTCGACGACCTGGGCGAGGGGGGCGAGATTGAGGCGGGCTAACGCACCGGGGGGCGCGCTGAGGTGGATGGTCAACGGTTCGCCGAGGGCGAGCTGGCGTTTATCGACCTGCACGCGGATCTCGGCCCACGCCACTAGGCTCAGGGTGGCCAGTCCTAGGGCGATGAGGTAGGGTTTTACCATGGCGCTAACGGCGCCGGTTTTGCGTCCGGCGGGGTGTCTTGTTGCAACTGCTTGCGTAACATCGCGCGCGGGCGGTCGCTGACCCCGTCGAGTTTTTTAAGCCCGGAGGGTAGGTGTCTAGGGTCGGGCACAAAGGGGGGTATCGCCCCCAGCCCGCTGGCGAGGCGCGCGCCATGGGTCTTGCCGGCGTGCTCGTTGAGCGGGTTTTTGGGGCTGGGGGCGAATTCATCGATGGGGCGCTTGCGGTCGTAGTCGACATCGACCTCGCCCGTGGCGAGACCGCCGCCGCGTCCGCGTAGGTCGCTCTCCATCGGTCTATCGCGGCGTTGTTTGCGCTGTTGCCGTTCGACCTCGATCAGGTTGCGGCGGGCGCGGGCATCGGGACGCGCCGCCAATACGGCGGTCCACGCCTCCTGCGCGGCTTGCCAGTGACCGAGGGCAAAGTGGGCGGTGCCTAGGTTGGAGAGTGCAGCGGTGCGTTCTTTGCCGTCGTCGGCTACGAGGGTGGCCCAGCCAAAGGCGTGCATGGCGCCGCCATAGTCGTGCAGTTTCCATGCCGCGGCACCGGCCCGCATCTGC